>JAQUQE010000003.1 GCA_028716225.1 Dehalococcoidales bacterium
GGAGACTATTTTTTGAGGCGCGTATTATTCCAGCATTTGAAAAAGAGGCTTTTGCTCTTATCCGCGATATAACCGATCAGAAGAAGGCAGAAGAGGAGTTGAAACAGGAGCGTGCGCTGTTTGTCAGCGGCCCCACCGTCGTCTTCAAATGGATTGCCGCCGACGGCTGGCCCATCGATTACGTCTCTCCCAACGTATACGGCTTGCTGGGCTATACCGCCGCGGAGCTGACGGTTGGTAAGCACCTATTCGGGGATATGTTACATCCCGACGACGTTCGTCGAATAGCCGAAGCAAACGAAAGGGCCGAAGAACAGGCGAACTGCAGACAATTTGCTGTTGATTACCGCATTCTGACTAAGGATGGTGCAATCAAGTGGGTGCATGAGCACACGATGCTGGTCAGGGATGACGAAGGAGCGGTCAAGTACCATCACGGCTACGTTACCGACATCACCGAGCAGAAAAAGGCGGAGGCGGAGAAGCGGAAACTGGAGAGCAGGATCCAGTTTACCGACAGGATGGCTTCCATCGGTGAGATGGCCTCCGGCATCGCCCATGAGATAAACAACCCACTAACCAGCGTGGTCGGCTTCTCCGAGCTGCTGATGGAAAAAGACCTGCCCGAAGACTTAAGGGAAGATGTTGAGACTATCCACAGCAGTGCCAGGAGGGTAGCCGACATCGTGAAGGGTCTGCTTACCTTCGCCCGCCAGCATAAGCCGGTACGAAATCGTACTAGCATTAACGAGATAATCGAAAGTACTCTGGCCCTGCGCAAGTACGCCATGGAGACCTCCAACATCGAGGTGATTACCATACTCGATAACGGACGGCCCTGGACGGTGGCCGATGCCGGCCAGCTCCAGCAGGTATTCCTCAACATCATCGTCAACGCCGAGATGGAGATGACGAAGGCTCACGGCAGGGGCAGGCTTACCATCAGGACGGAGCAGGCCGGTGACAGGATACGGATATCGTTTGCCGATGACGGGCCCGGCATAGCCGGGGAGAACCTGGAGAGGATATTCGACCCCTTCTTTACCACCAAAGAGGTAGGTGAAGGAACCGGCCTGGGCTTGAGCCTGGCCCACGGCATCGTCGCCGAGCATAACGGTGATCTGTATGTCGAGAGTGAGGAGGGCAAGGGGGCCACTTTCTTCGTCGAGCTGCCCGTCGTGATGGAGGAGGAGAAGAAGATAGAGCGGTTCGAGGAGGTCGAGACAGCCGGGAAGACCGTCGGGGGCCGGATACTGGTGGTGGATGATGAGCCGGCCATAATGGCGTTCCTGAAGAAATTACTCGGCGGCGAGGGTTATGATGTGGCGACGGCAGGCAGCGGCAGAGAAGCCCTTGAGATGACTAAGGAGCAGAGGTACAACCTTATCATCTGTGATATTAAGATGCCCGGCTTAAGCGGCGCCGAGCTGTACGACGAGCTGGGGGGAATAGCCCCTTCCCTGCAGAAGAGGGTCATCTTTATCACCGGAGACGTGATTGGCCCTGCCACCAATAAGTTCCTCAAAGCGACCGGAGTCCCTCACATAAACAAGCCCTTTGATATCGCCGGGCTGAAGAAAGAGATAAACCGGGTGATAGGTGAAAGGGTATAGCTATGAGTGGTGGAGATAGGGGGATTCGAACCCCCGACCTCTGCGATGCGAACGCAGCGCTCTCCCAGCTGAGCTATATCCCCCTCCGGGGAAATTATAACACACACTATTTTGCTATTGCGAGGGGTTGGAACTCACCTTTACTGTGCTGGACAGGAAGGTGGTAAGTAGGTTAATATTAGTAGGTTAATTTCCAGCTGAAGCTGGAGAACCGATAGGAAGTCTTAAGATGGACGAAAAAGATAAGGCCAGGGAATACGTCGCCAGAACGGTTAAGGATAGCAATATCAGATTCATCAGCCTGTGGTTCACCGATATCCTGGGTTTCCTCAAGAGCCTCACCATTACCCCCCGTGAGTTGGAGAGCGCTATGGTCGATGGGATTGGTTTCGACGGCTCCTCCGTTGAAGGGTTTGCCCGTGTTGATGAGAGCGATATGATGGCGCTCCCTGACCCGGCTACCTTTTGTATCCTGCCCTGGAGTAAGCCGGAGTACCCTGTCGCCAGAATGTTCTGCGATATTATGAGACCGGGCGGTCAGCCGTTCGAAGGCGACCCCCGCTATGTGCTGAAGAAAAACCTGGCCAGGGTCGCTGATTTGGGTTATGTCTTCAATGTCGGGCCGGAGCTGGAGTACTTCTATTTCCGGAACGATGAAGGAACACATATCCTGGACGAGGGTGGTTACTTTGATTTGACGCCTCTTGATGTCGCCAGCGACTTGCGGTTGCAGACGGTGGATACTCTGGAGCAGATGGGTATCCCCGTACAGACCAGTCATCATGAAGTGGCTACCAGCCAGCATGAAATTGACTTATCTTATTGTGATGCCTTGACTATGGCAGATAGCGTCATGACCTGTCGCCTGGTGATCAAGGAGGTTGCCCATCAACATGGTGTCTATGCCACTTTTATGCCCAAGCCTATCTTTGCTGTTAACGGCAGCGGCATGCACGTGCACCAGTCATTGTTTGCCGGTGCTAATAACGTCTTCTTTGATAAAAATGATAAGGACTACCTCTCGAAGATAGCCCGGCGTTACATGGCCGGTCTCTTGAAGCATGCCCCTGAGATTACCTCTGTAGTCAGCCAGTGGCTTAATTCCTACAAGCGTCTGGTTGTCGGCTATGAAGCGCCGGTATATATTTCCTGGGCGAGGCGGAATCGCTCGGATATGGTCAGGGTTCCTGATTATCAGTTTGGTAAGGAGAAGGCTACCAGGGTTGAGTTCAGAGTCCCTGACCCGGCCTGTAACCCTTACCTCGCTTTCAGCGTAATGCTGGCCGCCGGGCTGGAGGGTATCGAGCGGGAGTATCAGTTGTGTGCTCCCTCCGGGAAAAATGTCTTCGAAATGAGCGCTGACGAAAGAGAGCAGAGGGGTATTGGCTGCTTGCCGATGAATCTGTCTGATGCGATAGCCCTGACCGAAAAGAGCGAGGTGGTGAGGAAGGCTCTCGGCGACCATGTCTTTGACAGCTTCATTAGGAACAAAAAGATCGAGTGGGAGCAGTATCGCGTTCAGGTAACCGAGTATGAACTGAAAAGGTACCTGCCTGTTCTCTAAAATGGGGTATCGTCTTAGCAAGGACTATGAACTTTGAGACTGTCATCGGGCTGGAGGTACACGCCCAGCTGCTTACTAAGAGCAAAATGTTCTGCCGTTGTAGCGCCGGCTATTCTGATGCTCAAGCTAATACCTTTGTCTGTCCGGTGTGCCTGGGAATGCCGGGAGTCCTGCCCACCATCAATCAGCAGGCGGTGGAATATACCGTAATGACTGCTCTGGCGCTTGGCTGTGCCATCCCCGGCTATACCAAGTTCGATCGTAAGAATTACCCTTATCCTGATTTGATGAAGGGCTATCAGATTTCGCAGTATGACGCTCCTCTGGGGCAGGGGGGCTGGCTTACCATTGAGGTTGGTGGTGAGCAGAAGAGGATAGGCATAACCCGTGTTCACCTGGAGGAAGATGTCGCTAAACTGCTGCACCGTACCTCGCCGGACGGTGAGCACTATAGTCTGATCGATGTCAATCGTTCCGGAGTACCGCTGATGGAGGTAGTCGGTGAGCCCGACCTGTCGTCTCCGGAGGAGGCCAGGCAGTATTTGATGAAGCTGCGCAGCATACTGCGCTATCTTGGCGTATCCTCCGGTAATATGGAGGAGGGCAGCTTCAGGTGTGATGCCAATATCAGCATACGTCCTGAGCATACCACTGAGACGATGGCTAAGGTTGAGGTCAAGAACATGAACAGCTTCAGGGCGGTCTTCCGAGCTCTTCAGTACGAGGAAAAGAGGCAGAGGAAGGCGGCCGGCGAGGGCAGGAAGCTGGTTCAGGAGACCAGGGGGTGGGTCGAAGAAACCGGGAAAACGGTCTCTATGCGGAGTAAGGAGTATGCCCACGACTACCGTTACTTTCCTGAGCCGGATCTGCCGCCATTGACCCTGAGTAGGGAATGGGTAGAGGAGGCAAGATCAAGACTGCCCGAGCTGCCCGAAGCCAGGCGTGATCGTTTTGTTGGTGATTATGGCCTGTCTCTCTATGACGCTAATTCACTTACCGCCTTAAAGGAAATGGCTGACTATTTTGAGGCCTGTCTCAGGACTGAGGGATGCCAGAAGATACCCCCAGGTAGCGGCGCCAAGGAGGTCAGCAATTGGCTTTTGGGTGAGGTTAGCCGTATAATGAATGTGGCCGGTATTGATATCGTCTGTTTCGGAGAGCATGTTACTCCTGAACGGCTATGTGAGTTGATACTATGTACCCGCGGCGTTATTAATATCGCTACTGCTAAGTCTGTTCTTGAGGAAATGTTCAAGACGGGGAGGAGTGCCGCTGATATTATTGAAGAGCGGGAGCTTAGCCAGATTACTGATAGCGGGGAAATCGGAGCGGAAATTATTTCCGTAATAAAAAGCAATGCCCAGGCTGTAGCCGATTATCGGGCAGGTAAAATTCAGTCCCTTAAGTTTCTCGTTGGACAGGTAATGAAGGCTACCGGAGGGCGTGCCAATCCACAGGTAGTGACCGAATTACTTAGGCGAAGGTTAGAGGAAGAATAGATGCAGACCTATCTTAATATAGCTCAGATTGTACTGGCGATAGCCCTGATAGTAGTTATCCTGTTTCAGGTTAAAGGTGGTGGGTTGGGAGGCATCTTCGGCCAGCAGAGTGGTGTCTACCGGACCCGGCGTGGTGTGGAAAAGATGCTATTCAGGCTGACTATCGTCTTCGTCGTTATCTTTCTAGTAATCTCAGTGCTGACGCTCAGAATTGGCTGATAGTGCTGCTGTGAGCAGTTAGTTAGTGTAACTGGTGAGCTAATTTCCAGCTTACGAGCCGGGGCCACTTGAGTGATAGATTGGTAACAAAATTAGTGACGAAATAATAAGGGAATTGATGGCGGAATCGGTGGAGTGCAGAGAGCATTCGGTTGTATTTGATGGTATAATATATCTGGTGTCTTGCGGTAATATCGTTTCGCATAATATATCATAATTAATTTATAAGGAGGCAAGAGGATACAGGATGATCATTGGTGTTGTCAAGGAAATTAAGACTCAGGAGTACCGTGTTGGTGCTCCGCCCCTGGCGGCGGGTGTGCTTGCCAAAGCCGGCCATCAGGTGCTGGTTGAGACCAAGGCCGGAGAAGGCAGCGGTTTCAGCGATGAGGAATATGTCAAGGCTGGTGCTACCATCGTAAAGACGGCGAAAGAGGTCTGGGACAAGGCAGAAATGATCTACCATGTTAAGGAGCCTATTCCCAGTGAGTACCCTTTCTTGAAGAAGGGGCTGATTCTCTGGACCTATCTGCATTTGGCTGCGGCCAAGGAGCTAACGCTCACTCTTCTGGAGAAGGGAGTCACCGGTGTCGCCTTTGAAACAGTGGAACTGCCTGGTGGCAGCACACCCTGTCTTGACCCGATGAGCGAGGTCGCCGGCAGGTTGGCGGCTCAGATGGGGGCTCAGTATCTGGGCAAAGTGTATAAGGGCTGTGGTAAGCTGATGGGCGGTGTTACCGGTGTTCTGCCGGCGAAGGTAGTCGTTCTTGGTGGTGGTATCGTCGGTACCAATGCTGCTAAGGTTGCCCTTGGTATGGGTGCCAGCGTCACTATGATGGACATTGATGTCAAGCGTCTGCGCTACTTGAGCGAAACAATGCATGGTGACTTTAAGACGCTGGTTTCAAACCCCGCCAGCGTAGCTGAAGCAACCAAGGACGCGGATATGGTCGTCGGGGCTGTCCTTGTCAAGGGAGCCCGGGCGCCTATCGTACTGACTAAAGAGATGGTCAAGAATATGAAGCCCGGCTCGGTTATCGTCGATGTCGCTGTTGACCAGGGAGGGTGTGTCGAAACCACCCATGCTACTACTCATGATAACCCTGTCTATATCGTTGACGGCGTTCTCCACTACGGTGTCGCCAATATGCCCGGTATGGTTCCCCGGACATCTACGGTGGCTCTGGCTAATGCCACCCTGCCCTATGCCTTGAAGATGGCCAATATGGGGGTCCGGGAGGCTATGAAGGCTGATGAAGCGTTAGCTAAGGGGATGAATGTCTATGACGGGAAGGTCACCAATAAGAATGTTGCCGAAGCCCTGGGCCTGGAATACACTCCTTTTAAACCCTAACCGTATCGGGTACTGATTAAAGGCCGAAAGAGCTATTGGTATAGCAGATATATTATCGAAAAACAATAAATGACCAAGTAAGGAGGGCAAGAATGGTTTCCAAGCAAGAGTTGATCAAGAAGGATACGGCACACTGGTTCCACCCGCTGGGGATGCCGGCGGAAGCTCCCCACTTCATCTTCACCAAGGGAGAAGGTTGCTATCTGTGGGACATTGATGGCAACAAGTATCTCGACTTTTCCTCCGGTGGTGTTCATCTCTGCAACCTGGGCCACAATCATCCCAAGCTGATTGAGGCTGCCACCAAGCAGATGAGCGAGTTCATCTACTATTCTTCGGGCGCACCGGTAGCGAGCAACATACCGGCCATTGAGTACTGTGATGAGCTGGCGGGGGCACTGCCTGCCGGTATCGACCATGTTTACCTGACCGTCACCGGTACCGAGTCCACCGAGTCGTGCGTACAGATAGCCCGGGCCTACTGGGAGTCGGTTGGTGAGCTGGGCAAGTACAAGGTTATCTGTCTGGACCGTGCCTACCATGGTTCCTCGCAGCTTTCCCGGAGCATGACCGGGGCGCACGTTGGGCTATCCTGTTTCTCCCGCCGCAGTCCGGAAGTGGTCAAGATGCCTAACTTCGTTACCGGTATTGAGAACTGTTTCAAGACTGATGAAGAGAATGCCCGCTATCTGGAGCAGGTTATTCAGCAGGAGGGTGCCGATACCATTTCCTGTGTTATGGCCGAGGTAGCCCAGGGCAACGGTGGTGTGGTCTGGCCCGGCGAGAAGTGGTGGCCGATCACTCGTGAGATATGCAGCAAGCACAACATACTGCTGATTGCCGATGAGGTACAGACCGGTTTCTGCCGTACCGGCAAGTTCTGGGGAGTGGACCACTATGGTGTGATCCCCGATATGATCAGCATGGCCAAGGGTATTAACGGCGGCATCCTGCCCTTCGGAGCGGTTGGTTTCAGCAACAAGATATTTGATGCCATGGTCAACAGCAAGAAGAAGCTGATGAGCTACACCACCTCCGATGGTAATGCCGTTGTGCTGGCGACCGCGCTGGCTGCCCTGCGGATATACAAAGATGGTATGGCGGACCGTGTCGCCAAGCTTGGAGCTCTGCTCAGCAAGCGTCTTAACGAGTTCACCAAGCTGCCTGTTGTCGATGCTCCGATGGGCAAGGGTCTCTACCAGTCGTTCCTGATTTCGCTCAATAAGACCACCGGCAAGCCCTACAATGCTGCGGCGACCGTAGCGGCCAGGGAGAAACTCACTGCCGAGTGTCTCAAGCAGGGGCTTATGCTGACCTACTGTGACGGCTACCCGCACCGGCAGCCGATTGTACCGCCCTTTATCATCACCGAGGAAGAGCTGAATCACGGCCTCGATATCATCTACAGCGTCCTCAAGGATATCAAGCCGGTATAGTTGCCTGTTTCTTAGAGAGCCGATATTCGGAAAGGTTGAAATGGTAGTGCTACACCTGATAGCATTATAGCTATCAGGTGTAGCTTTTGTGGAGGGTAGTCTCTGGAATCACTAGAGGTAGCACGTCGGGCAGTAGAAGCCGCCAGCGATAAGAAGGCTGCCGATATCGTGCTGCTGGATGCCCGGGGTGTGTGTAGCTTTGCCGATTACTTTGTCATCTGTAGCGGTGATAGCGGCAAACAGCTTGAAGCTATTCGTGATGAAGTTAGCCAGGTGTTAAAGAAGACAGGGGTTACTCCCCATCACTGTGAGGGTACTACGGAGTCGGGGTGGCTGCTGGTGGACTTCAGTGATGTCATCGTGCATATCTTTGCTGCCCTTGAGCGGGAGCGCTACCAGTTGGACGAACTGTGGAGTAAAGCTGTCCCCGTAGTCCGAATACAGTAGGCCGCCGATCGCTTCACCAACGGGTTAAGCAAAGATTTCATTCTCTTTAAAAAACAGCGTGATCTCTCCGGCGGCGTTTTCTCTTGAGTCGGAGCCGTGGGTGCTGTTACGTTCGATGTCCAGGCCGTAATCACCACGGATGGTGCCGGTTCTGGCTTTGGATGGGTCGGTCACCCCCATCGTTTTTCTGATTACCTCCACCGCGTTATCACCCTCGAAGACGGCGGCCACTATCGGCGACGAGGTAATATAGGTCACCAGGTTCTTAAAGAAGGGCTTGTCCCTGTGGATTGCATAATGGCGCTCGGCCAGTGTTCGGTTCATGTGTAGCATCTTCAGCGCTATCAGTTTCAGCCCTACCTCTTCGAAGCGGCTGATGATAGCACCCGCCAGCCCCCTCTGCACCGCATCCGGTTTAACCAGTACTAAAGACCTTTCCATATTTTCTGAAGCTCCTTTGATAATATTCTGCTAATTGCTGTGGTCAAGCAGGCTCTCTAAATCACCCGGTGTTACCTCCTTGAGGCTGTCGACAATCAGGTCTGCCCCCTTAAGGCTTGTCCTGGGGTTGGTGTTGGTAACTGCCAGACAGTGCATTCCCGCCTTCCTTGCCGCGGCAACGCCGGCAATGGCATCCTCAATGACGATACAGTCCTTTGGTTCGACACCCAGTTTCTCGGCGGCCAGCAGGAAGCCTAAAGGACTTGGTTTCCCCTCTTTTACCTCTCTACCGGAGACAATGACCTGGAACAGGCTCTCTATCTTTAACTCGCGGGTAATCAGCCGGACGTTTTCCGGGGGGGCTGAAGAGCCTAAAGCCTGCAGAAAGCCGTATTCCTTCAATGATTTGATTAACTCTACTGCTCCCGGCAGGGGCTTCAGGTGGTTCTTCGCCCTATTACGGAAGCTCTCCTCTTTTTCTGTGGCAACGCTTTCTAATTCGTCCGGAGATATGTCTGTCCCCAGCACTATCCTGGTGATCCTATCGTTTCTCTGCCCGAAGTTACGCTTGAAATCATCCTCGGTGATGGTTACCCCTCGTTTCCGGAAGACTTCCTGCCAGGCCTTAAAGTGATAGGGGGCGGTGTCGGCAATAACGCCGTCCATGTCCCATATTACCGCTCTGGTCTTATTGGACATCACTTTAGAAGTCGCATCCTTTCTTGCTGATGATGTACTGGGTGGCTTTAGCTTCGGTTACCACCGTGCCGTCGCTTAAGGTCAGTTGTGCCCTTGTTTCGGCAAACCTCCGCTCGCGCTTGGCTATCCAGGCCGTTATCTTGAGGTGTTGGCCTATTGAGACCGGCCGTCTGAATTTTACCTCCATGGTTCCGGTGACCCCGGCAACATTCTCGAAGTAGGCGGCATAAGCCATTGCCTCATCAAGGAGAGTGGTCAGGATACCGCCATGGATAATGTCCTTCCAGCCCTGGTGTAACTCGGTCGGGGTAAATTCGGATTTCGCCGCTTTACCATCCCAGTGGAACCTTAGTCTCACCCCGCAGGGGTTATTCCTGCCACAGCCGAAACACATATCACTGGGGGCGATTGATAGTTCAGGTTCAGTTGTCATTTTGGCTCTCTGTATTCCTTGGCTTTTTCGGTCTGGTAATATGTGGTCGTCTCAGGTATAGCGGGCTTAAGGCAGCCGGGTTATCGTAGTTTCCTGTCTTAAGCTGCCGCTCTCCCAGTTCGGCGAGGAAGCTGCTCCGGCGCAAGCTGGCTGCTGGCGATGCTATCACGGCTTTTTGTCTGAGCAGCTCTATCAGTCTGGTGCCGGTAAGGGGTGTGATTTCACCACAGAATATCGTCCTGGTGGTTATCTCCGAGCATAGAGTCTCCAGAGTGGTGATTTGTTCGCTAAATATCTTTTGCCAGCAGTTATATCTTGTCCGGTAGACAGCGGTGGCAATTTCTCCTCTCCCGGCCTGAAATATCGGGCAGATGGGTAGATTGGTTACCGCATACTGGTAGGCGGCTACTTCCAAGGTGCTGATGCCTACTATCGGAATTGCCAGACTGAAGGCCAGACCTTTGGCTGTACTGATGCCGACCCTTAATCCGTTGTAGCTGCCCGGTCCCTTGGCCACGATAATCCCGCTTAGTGAAGCGGGGCTTAACCTGGCCTGGCTGAGCAGGTTAGCCAGGCGTGGCAATAACTGGATAGAGTGGTTCTGGCCGCAGCGCCAGGTCAGTTCGGTATACACTGTGCCATCTTTTGTTAGCGCCAGGCTAGCCGTATCGGTTGATGTGTCTATTGACAGTCTCATCGCGCGCTCTTTCTAAGTGACTTTTGGGGACGGGTATTTTAGTTTTGTCAGTAGTTCTTGATAGCGCCTTCCGTGTGGTCTAAAATGTAAGCTGCGTTTGCTATTGTCCAGATAGCCTGTCTCTATCAGCAGGTGCTCTGGTGGCAACAGGCTAAGCCCTTTGTCCGCCCATTCAACTACAGCAACGCCGCTACCATAGAGATAATCGTCCAGACCCAGGTCGCTTATCTCTTCCAGACGGTCAAGCCGGTAGAGGTCTATGTGGTATAACGGTAATCTGCCGTAAAGCTCTCTCATTATAACAAAAGATGGGCTCAGCGCATAATCCTTTATCCCCAGTCCTCGGGCAATGCCCTGGGTGAGGCAGGTTTTGCCGCTGCCCAGTTTACCGGTGAGGAGGAAAACGTCACCGGGTAAAGCTAATCTGCCGATGCGGATTCCGATTTGTTGGGTCTGTACCGGGCTGTTACTGACTAAATCGGTCTGGTGAAAAATATGCCTCTCCTTTAGTTTTGCGTTTTCTTGAAATGTTCCCAGCCTCCCCCGTTAAGTTCTAGCTGTTTTCCCCTGTTGTCGATCAGGGTTACCTGGCCCATCTTATCAGCGGTCATTTCACCGATGATAGTTATTGGACATGAGGAGAGCTCTCTTATCCTGTTAATCACCTCGGCGCTTCCGGTAAAGAGGAGTTCGTAGTCTTCTCCTCCCGATAGTGCCAGTTCAAGCGCTTTATTGCTGAAGTTAGCCTTGACATCGGGGTGAACAGGTATGTGGTCAACCTCTATCCTGGCGCCAAGGCGGCTGGCCCGGCAGATGTGGCCTAGATCTGAGCATAGCCCGTCACTGATATCTATGGCTGCCCCTGCTCCTTCCTTAAGGATTAGCTGTCCTTCCGATATTCGGGGAAAGGGGTGAAGAAAAGCCTCTTTCAAGGTGGCGATGTTCTTAGCCTTAATATCGGGCCTTCTCAGTATCTCCCAGCCGGCGCTGGCGGCGCCCAAGTAACCGGTAACGGCTATTTTATCTCTTGCCCTGGCTCCCGAACGGGTGAGGATATTATCCTTCCCGTCCTGCGTGATGCCCAGAACGGTGATGTTAATCATAATCTGTGCTGCGTTGCAGGTATCGCCGCCGACGATAGCTACTCCCGTCTGCTCGGCTAGCTCAACCATGCCCCGGTATAGAGTGGTGATATCTTCCACATCGGTTGTTTCCGGTAGGGCTATTGATACTACGGCATAACGGGGTATGCCGCCCATTGCGGCGATATCACTCAGGTTGATGGCCAGAGCTTTCCACCCCACTTCTTTCCAGGGGGAGACCGCCAGAGAGAAGTGTATATCCTGGATGAAAGAATCAACGGTTACCAGCTGTGTTGCGGTGCCGCTGTGCCAAGCGGCGGCATCATCGCCGATTCCGATTAACAGTTGCTGCCAGGCGGGATTCTGTTCATCCCGGGAGCGCTGTACTATTTTAACCAGGAGGTCGATCAGCCCGAATTCGCCCAGTTCAGAGACCTTCATAGCTAGGATTATAGCATGCCCTTATCGGGGCAACAACAGAACCCGGTATCGGTCTGTATCAGGATGAAAACCAGGGTAATGGGGTAGAAAACCCCTCTAGCTATATCGACGAAAAGTTGTTATATTGTTAAGCAGGATGCGTTGCGCGATTATTGCCGATATTCATGCCAATCTGGCCGCTTTCTCTGCCGTACTGGCTGATATCAAGCAGCGGGGAGGGGTAGATGAAGTATGGTGTCTGGGAGATATTGTCGGCTATGGTCCTGACCCCTGCCAGTGTATCGAGATATTGCGTCGGCTGGAAAACGTCTGTATTGCGGGTAACCACGATTGGGCGGCAATCGGTAAGCTCAGTCTCTCCGAATTTAACCCTGACGCTGCTTACGCTTGCCGCTGGACAGCGGAGCAGTTAAGCGCTGAGGATGTGGTCTACCTTGATGGCTTACCCGAGGTTGCCGAGAAGGGTGATTTTACTCTGGTACACGGTAGCCCGAGGCAACCGATTTGGGAATACCTTCTCTCCATCGGCAGCGCCAGAGAGAATTTCGCTTACTTCAGCTCGCAGTTCTGTCTGGTGGGTCATTCTCACGTACCTTCTATATTCAGATGTACCGAGACCGGTGATTGCTCCTTCAACCCGTTTTCGGCTAACGTCGGGCTTGCTCTGGGTAAGAGTCGTTTGATTATTAACCCTGGTAGTGTCGGCCAACCCAGAGATGGTGACACCAGGGTTAGTTATGCTATTCTTGATGATGAAATCATGATGCTTCGGCTCTACCGGGTCCCTTATGATATCAGTCTCACTCAGGCCAGGATGGTGAAACATAATCTACCGATGCGTCTCGTCTCTCGCCTGAGCCGTGGTATCTGACTACTTTAGATAAAGGCGGTCGTTACTTTTCCTCGCAGTAGTTTTCCAGGAGGTTTTTTCGCTGAAGGCGGGATCACTTTTGGCTCAGACCAGGGGGCAGTTGCGTCGCTTTGACCTGCGGGCGAGAAAGGGTTTGGGACAGCACTTTCTTATCGATGAAGAGGTACTTAAACTGACCACCTCGTCCGCAGAGCTGACTGCCACTGATGTGGTGATAGAGGTCGGCCCCGGGCTTGGCGTGTTGAGCAGGGAGTTAGCCAGCCGGGCGGGTCGGCTGTTTACCATTGAACTGGACAGCAAACTGGCCGTTATTTTAAAAAATGACCTGGCCCATTTTCTTAACGTTACCGTGATTAATGATGACGTCCTTAATATTGACCCGGCATCCCTGCTGCAGGGGGGGCAGGTCGGCTTTTCTCCGGTAACAGACAGCCCCTTACACTATAAGGTGGTGGCTAACCTTCCCTACTATATTACCTCTGCCGTGCTCCGCCATTTTCTGGAAGCCTCCTTGAGGCCCCGGTTAATGATATTAATGATGCAGAAAGAGGTGGCTCAGGCGATTGTGGCCGGACCGGGGGGGATGAGTCTGCTCAGTATCAGCGTGCAGTTTTATGCCCGACCGGAGATAATAGAATATGTGCCGGCGCACTGTTTTTACCCCCAGCCGAAGGTTGACTCGGCACTGCTCAAGGTGCTCTCCTATCCCGAACCGCCGGCAGTAGACCGGGTTAGCTTTTTTAGGTTGGTGCGCGCTGGTTTTACTGCTTCCCGCAAGCAGATATGTAATTCACTAGCCCGCGGCCTCGGCTTACCCAAAGATGAAGTTATTTCCTGGTTAGTGAAGGTCGGGATAGCGCCGCAGCGCCGGGCTGAGACGCTTGCTCTTGACGAGTGGGTGGAGCTGTGGCGGGTGTTTACTCAAGTGGAGAGAGGAGAGTAAAATGCTTGAGTTCATGGCGCCGGCGAAACTGAACCTGACCCTTGAGGTCCTTGCCCGGAGGGAGAACGGTTTTCATGAAATCCGTAGTGTTGCCCAGACGATAAATCTATGCGATACCATCCGTTTCCGGCCGGGCGAAGGTGTCGAGTTTAGCTGTTCTGACACCGATTGGGCTGCTTCGGAGAGCCTGATGGCTAGAACCGTCAATTTGCTGAGAGAAGCTACCGGCTGTTCTAGAGGTGTGTTAATCGAGGTGGAAAAGCGTATCCCCTTGCTTTCCGGATTGAGCGGTGACAGCAGTGATGCGGCGGCTGCTCTACGCGGGCTTAATCGGCTCTGGGAACTGGGTTTATCTCAAGAAGAACTGCTCGGTCTGGCCGCGCGTTTGGGCTCTGATGTTACCTTCTTTCTCTACGGTGGTACCGCTTTACTTGAGGGTAGAGGCGAAGCGGTGACTCCGCTGCCTCCGTTTCCGCATAACTGGGTTGTATTGGTGCTGCCGCCGGTACCCAGAATGCCGGGTAAAACGGCACGGCTCTATAGCGGCATCAGGGCGAGCCACTATAGTGACGGAAGCATTACGGATAGGCTGACAGCCTGCCTTAACCGGGGTGGCGGAATGCCCTACTCCTTGCTGTTTAACGTGTTCGATGAGGTTGCTCTGGTTAGTTTCCCCGGCCTTGAATCATACCGGCAGCAGTTCCTGGAGGCCGGAGCTCCTGAGGTCCACCTGGCCGGCTCGGGGCCGGTCCTCTTTAGCTTGGTGCGGGACAGGGCCGGGGCGGAGGAGATATGCCAACACCTTAGCGAGTTGGGGCTCAATCACTATCTCACGGATACCATGACCGCCTTTGAAGGTACCGGAGCAGAATTACTGTAATTAGCCAGTGCTGTTGACGGTTGGATTAAGAGGGGCATTAGTACCATTCTCGCCTGCTGGTTCTGTAGCTAGCGTTGTTGCTGGCGGAGCTATTTAGTTTGTACCCCTTATTCCAGTTGCTCTTCGCCCAGCCACTCCCTGGCCAGTTTCTCCTCATCCGCTTTGCTGCTTGCTCTTCCATCCAGTCTGGCATTGTGTAGCAGCTTAAGGATCTCCTTAATCCGGGGGGAGGGGGGAAACCCCATTGCTATCAGGTCGTGGCCGCTTAAGGCCGGTTTGACATAACGTAGCTCATGCAGGAAGATTTCCAGGTGCTGGCGGGCAATAGGAGAACCTACGGCGAGTAAATTAGCGGTTATGGCTGATTGAGTATGGCCGTGAATGATTTGATAGACCTTACTGCGTTTGAGCTCGGGGTAAGCCAGTGTTCTCAGTTTGCTCTTTAAGGCGATGGTGTCTTTTATCACCTGGGCTATCGAACCGGGTAACCTCAGGTATGAGATAAACTGCTCGCTGTTTTCTTCACTTAGCCGGTAGACCAGCAGGGCTAGATAAAGGCTGAATGAAGATTGGTCCGGCGCAGTCTGCTTACGGGCCGCCTGAAATCTATCGCAGAGCCAGCCGTTACCCTTAATCTCCGGATGTAATCTGGCCAGTACCCCCAGCTCTTCGGCACGGCTCAGAATCTTCTCCGGTTCTTCCTCCTGAAAGATGCATTCCAGCTCGTATCGTATTCGGTCGCCGCTTATGGTATCCAGCATGGTGATATCCCGCTTAAGCAGCCTGAGGGTGTCCTCCTCCAGTTGAAAGCCCAGTCGCTGCTCGTAGCGCAGCCCGCGCCAGATACGGGTGGCGTCGTCAATGAAGCTTTTTTCGTGTAGAATACGGATGAGTTTATTCTCAAGGTCACACTGACCTGCGTGGCGGTCAATCAGTTCGCCATAGCGCTCGGGACTGAGACAGACCGCCATTGCGTTGATGGTAAAATCACGGCGGAAGAGGTCTTTCTCAATTGAGCTCGGCACTACGTTGGGCAGTGCCCCTGCCTTTGCGTAGCTCTCTGAGCGGGCAGTGGCAAAATCGATGCTCCATTTCCCCCACTCCAGCTTGGCGGTATTGAAGCGGGGATGGGTGGTCAGTCTTGCCGGTCCGGTTCCGGCTAGCTGTTTGGCTAGCTCGATGGCGTTACCCTCTATCACCAGGTCAAGGTCAAGGTTAGGTTTCTCTAGAAGCAGGTCGCGTACTACCCCGCCGACGAGGTAGAGACTATCTCCCTGCCTGGCCGCTGTGCTGCCGGCGGTCTGTATCAGGTTGACCATCTCAGCCGGTAGCTGCGCTATTATTCTGCTGCTTAGATTGGTCGTCCTGCCCATTTTCCCGCATTATAGCACAGCTTGCCGGCGTATGTATGCAGTACTGATTGCCATTTGCGGGGAATTCTGCTTATAATGAAGCTCGTACGGGTGTATTATGAGAGTGGTTTCGATTGTTGGTATGGCCGGCTCCGGAAAATCCGAGGTGGCCAGGGTATTTGAGACAAACGGTTTTAGCCGGATCAGGTTCGGGGATATTACTGACGATGAGGTAAAGAAGCGGGGGCTTCCGCTAAATGAGCAGAACGAGCGTATCATCAGGGAGTTACTGAGAGAAGAGCATGGTATGGCGGCCTATGCCCGGCTCAATCTGGACAGAATCGATCTGGCATTGCGATACTCCGACGTGGTCGTAGACGGGCTTTATTCCTGGGAAGAGTACACTCTGCTTAAGGATTACTACGGAGGGACTCTCTCGTTGGTCGCTGTTTGGGCTTCACCCAGGACGAGGTATAGCCGGCTGTGTGTCAGGAGAGAGCGTCCCCTGACTATGGCAGAGTCTGCCAGTCGGGACAGAGCGGAAATAGAGAAAGTAAATAAGGGTGGGCCTATCGCGATGGCTGACTTCACTCTGATAAACGAGTCCTCTCTGGATGAGTTGAAGAAAGAAGCGGAAAGGATCGTCTCGCGAATGCGGGATTAGAAGTGGGCATAACGGTCAGACTTTGTAGCGACGAGTATTTTTTGAAGATAGCTTCGGTGGTTGCCGAGCGCTCCACCTGCCGTCGGCACCATGTCGGGGCGGTTGCCGTAAGAGATAAACACATACTGGCGACTGGCTACAACGGTGCTGCCGCCGGCATCAAGGACTGCCTTGAGCTTGGTTGTCTCAGGGATGAAATGAAGATACCGTCAGGGACGAGGCATGAAATATGCCGCGGTATCCATGCCGAGCAGAATGTAATCGTTCAGGCCGGTCTTCACGGTGTCAGCCTCGAGGGGAGTACTATCTACTGTACTCATACTCCCTGCATACTTTGTGCCAAGATGCTGGTTAATGCCAAGATCAGGCGGTATGTTAGCTTTGGCAGATATAATGATAATCAGTTTGCCGCACTGTTCGAAGAGGCCGGTATAGAGTTTGACTTAGAAAAAAGGCCGTCTTCCCGGATAAGCTATCTTGATTAGCTCGCTTGCGTCGCTTTTATAGCATATCGAGGAGCTTGTACATATCTTCATAGGCCTTGCCAAAGTCAGGATTAATGGTATTAAACCTGGCTTTCAGGGTCTTCATCTTACGGGCAAACCCGTCCCTGTCTTTCTTTGCCACCAGGTCGGCCCAGGCTTTTGCTTTTTCCTGAAATTCCTTCTCAGCTTCGGCCAGATTGGGCAGGCACATCTGCAACGAGGCGTAAAGCTCGGGGTCCTCGGAAATAACGCTTTCGGTCAGGGTCGACAGCAGCTTAAAGGTGATGCCGCTAGCATTGCCAACTTGTCTTAAGCGGTTGAATCTCAGTATCGTATCACCGGCGACTATTGCGATGAAGTGGGAAAGACCCAGGACGACAGTCATAATTTCATCGTGTTCTTCCGGGCTGACCAGGGTTACCTTGGCCTCTCTTTTTTCCAGGTATTCCCTGGCTCTCTCGGCTATGGTCTGCTCCTCTTCGTTAGTGGGGGTTAACATAAAGCTCCTGTTGGCGATATCTCTGGCACCGGGGCCAAACATCGGGTGCATGCCCAGCACCTTCCTTGATTTTATGTGTCTGTGAATTGCTGCCATCGGAAGTACTTTTACCGAGGTAATATCTATAATGATCTGCTCGCTACTGGTATGGGGGCCGATTTGTTCTACAACCGCCTCAAAATTATCTATCGGCACCGATATCAGGATGACCTGGGATCTCCGCACCGCTTCTATATTGTCTGTGGTGGCTTCAACAGTAAGCTGTTTGCCGGCCTCCCGCAGCTTTGCCTTGTTTCTCCCGGTTATTGTTACCTGGTGGCCTTCTTTCAGGGCAAAGCGGGCGAACCAGCGCCCCATATTTCCCGAGCCGCCGATGACTGCAATTTTCATGATTACCTCGTGGTTTGCTTAATTCGTCTTGGGGTAAGAACCCAGCACACGCAGGAATAGTGTGGCCTCCTCCAGATTGGCTAATACTTCTTTCGGTGCCTTGTCTTCCCGGTGGCCTTCAAAGTCGAGATAGAAATTGTATTCCCAGGCCTTTTGCCTTGTCGGGCGGGACTCAATCTTGGTCAGGTTGACGCCCTTGCTGGCGAATTTATTCAGCATTTCGTAGAGCGCCATCGGTTTGTGCTTTACTGAGAAGACTATCGATGTCTTGTCGTTTCCCGACGGGGGACAGTCCTCCTTGGCCAGTATGAAGAACCGGGTGAAATTGCTCGGGTTGTCCTCTATCTCCCGGGCCAGTATCTTCATCTGGTAGATTTCAGCGGCCCGGGCACTGGCGATTGCCCCGGCGTCAGTTAAGCCTTTCTCCTTGATCATCTTTACGCTGGTGGCGGTATCCGAAGTTGGGGCTAATCTGCAGCCCAGCTGTTTTAAGAATGTCCGACATTGTCCCAGGGCTTGGGGGTGCGAGTAGACCTTCTTAACCGCATCCAGTCGTGTCTCGGGGTTGGCTACCAGGCAGTGAGTAACATGGAGCTCTAGTTCACCGCACACCTTAAGGCTTGATGTCAGCAGCAGATCGTAAGACCTGCCTATTGTTCCTTCCAGGGAGTTCTCTATAGGAGCAATGCCGAACTGTACCTCGTCCTGCTCTACGGCCCTGAAAACGCTTTCCAGGCTTTCCTGAGGCTTGGTTATTGCCAGCGGGCCAAAAAACTTAAGGGCGGCCTCTTCGCTGTATGCCCCTGGCTCACCGGGAAAGGCGACCTCAATACCCTGTGTCCTGCGGCAGGCCGTCATTATCTGCTGGTAGATGCTCTCGATAACTCCCTGGTCCATATTTTCACTGCGGGCAATACTCCTGATATGTTCGGAGACCTTTTTCTCTCTTGCCCGGTCATTGATTTGTTTCCCCTCCCTTATTTTCTCTTTCCCTATCTCCCGCGCAATCCTTATTCTCTCACTGATTAGCTTGACAATCTCAGCATCGGTTTTATCGATTCTTTTTCTTAAATCTTCCAGGCTCATTTTATCACCCTCGGTATTATTCCTGCCCGCATCGCCATGTCACAGATGGTTACCGCCATCATTGATTCTACAACAACCGCCGCCCGCGGTACGATGCAGGTATCATGCCTTCCCTGGATGGACAGACTGGTACTCTCCATGTCCTTGATGTTTATCGTTGGCTGCTTCTTTCCGATAGATGGCGTTGGCTTAATCGCTACCCTAACCACTATCGGCATACCGTTACTTATTCCTCCCAGAATGCCTCCCGAGTTGTTAGTTGTGGTGACTATATTGCCGTCTTTGATGGTGAAAGGGTCGTTATTCTCAGAGCCTTTCTTAACCGCTACGGATAAACCAGCTCCGAATTCGATCCCCTTAACGGAAGGGATAGCCAGAATAGCTTTGGCCATTTCACCGTCCAGTGTGTCAAAGACCGGTTCTCCTAAACCGGCAGGTACGTTAAGCGCGATTCCTTCTATGATGCCACCCAGGCTGTCCCCTTCTTTTCTGACCTCTTCAATAGCCTTAATCATCTCTTTGGCAGCATCAAGGTCAGCACATTTTAGCGGGTTCTTCCCCAGGTTTCCCCTTATTCTGTCAAATTCTTTCGGCTCGGCTTTGATACTGCCTATCTGAATAGTATGGGCTATGACCTCAATGCCGATCCGGCCGATCAATTTCCTGGCAATAGCACCAGCCATAACAAAGCCGGCGGTAATTCTCCCGGAAAACCTGCCGCCGCCTCTGAAATCGTTGAATCCTCCGTACTTAACGAAGGCGGTGTAGTCAGCCTGTCCCGGTCTCATTAGGAATCTGGTCTGCTCGTACTCTCTTGAGTCTATGTCTTTGTTCCATATCACCAAGCAGATAGGGGCGCCGGTAGTGATACCATTTCTGATTCCGGCAAGGACTTCAACTCTATCCTCCTCTGCCCTCTGTGTGGAGGCCATATCCGCCCCCGGCCTTCTTTTATCAAGGTCTTTCTGTATATTATCTTCGGTAACGGCCAGTCCGGCCGGGCAACCGTCGATAATGATCCCGACACATCTGCCGTGGCTTTCTCCAAAGCTTGTTATGGTGAAAAGCTTACCCAGACTGTTCTCCATTTACCTTCACCTTACCTCCGATGCTTCTTAATACCTCCCAGAAATCAGGAAATGTTTTGGAGACGCATTCCGCATCGTTTATTATCGTTCCTCCGGCGACAAGCCCGGGTATACTGAATGCCATAGCAATACGGTGGTCATTCTTACTATCGATGGCTGCACTCTTCGGTTGGCTGCCGGTAACAGTTAGTCTATCCTTATCTTCCTGTACTTCTACCCCCATTTTCTCCAGCCCCTCCCTTAATGCGGAGACCCGGTTTGATTCCTTTATGCGTGCCCTTGCCACCCCGCTAAACTCGCTCCTGCCGCGGGTCAGTGCCGCCAGAACCGCCAGCGTCGGCAGCAGGTCTGTACAGTCGGATAAATCAGCCTGTATCGCCTTCAGGCTGGATTTTCTCACCGTTATAGCGCTCTTGCTTAACTCTATTGAGGCGCCCATATTCCTGAGAAAGTCCAGCATTATCCTGTCGCCTTGCCGGCTTTCCAGGTTCAGGTTCTTTACCGCTACCGTTCCTGATAGCGCCCCCATAGCCAGGAAATATGAAGCCGATGACCAGTCTCCCTCCACCCGGTACCTGGAGGGCTGGTATCTCTGCGGCGCTATCAGGAATTCTCTCAAATCCGGAGAGGCGGCCACATTTACGCCGAACCTTTTCATACAGTCCATGGTCATCATAAGGTAAGGCTTTGACTCTACCGGTGTGGTCAGTCTGATCCGGACTTCCTGTTTGGCAAGCGGGGACGCAATGAGCAGCGCTGAGATATACTGAGAGCTGATATTACCGGGTAGCTCCGTTACGCCGCCTATTAGTCCGCCTCCCTTGACGGTTACCGGGGCTACTTCACCCTGGCAGGAGCAGTCTACTCCTAATTGCCTTAGTGCCTGAACCAGCGTTTTGACCGGCCTCCGGGCCAGGGAAGTGCCGGTAACTAAGCGGAATTTCCCTGATATTGACGAACAGACCGCCGTCATTAATCTCAAGGTGGCGGCGGAATCGGCGCAAAAGAGGTCTGCCGCTGCCTCGTGCAACTCTCCACCGGCAACCCGCCATAGGCCGTCTTCCTGCTGAATTTTTACTCCGATACTACCCAGTACATCCCGGGCAGCTTCAGTGTCCTCTGAGATCAGGGGATTTATGATTTCACTCTCGCCTCTGGCTAAGGCAGCGCAGATAAGCCCCCTGATAGTATAGCTCTTCGAGGCCGGGGCGATAACTTCCCCTGTTAATATGCTTTTCTCAACTAAGGCTTTCATACTCTTTTATCTTGGCTGTTATTTGCCTGACCACGGAGTCGATATCCAGCCCTGAGGTATTTACTGTGACGTCGGCAGCCCGTTCGTAAAGCGGCCTGCGGAATCTTAACAGATCTTTAATGGTCAGGGCAGGGTTAGCTACAGCAAGCAGTGGCCTCTCATCGATATCTCTTGATATCCGCCTTAGTATTACCCGTGGTGAGGCAGTGAGGTATACGATTACCGCTTCCTTTCTTAGCCGGTCAATGTTTATTTTGTTTAATATAACACCACCCCCGCAGGCAATAACAGCATTCCTCTGCTGGCTGACTTCCTTAACGACCTCAATTTCGAACTCTCGAAAGGATATTTCCCCGTCCTCCTTGAATATTGCGGGAATAGTCTTCCTTGCTTTCTTTTCAATGAGGAGATCAAGCTCAAAGAACTCCTTACCCAGTTTCTCGGCCAGGGCCTTACCCACCGCAGTCTTTCCTGTCCCCATGAAACCGATCAGGGCGATACTCGTCTTCACTTTCCTAAGGCCTTCATAGCTTCTTTTTTCATCAGCTCGAGGGGAGCTTTAAGACCCGTCCATTTTTCAAAGGCCAGTGCTCCCTGCCAGGCAAGCATATCGAGCCCGCTTATTGTACTGGCACCGGCTGCTTGCGCTTCTCTGAGCAGCCTCGTCTGTATAGGGTTATATACGATGTCGAAAACAACCGGGGTTGATTTCAGCAACCTCATCGGGACCGGTGTCTCATTGGTATCGGGGCTCATGCCGACGCTGGTTGTATTAACCAGGATATCGGTTCCTTCCAGTGCTTCTGCCAGATTTGCATCGTTTAGTTCCAGCGCTGCCGTCTCTTTCTTAAAGGCCCGGGATATCTCACGAGCCAGGTTTTCTGCCCATTCTATCTCCACCTGCCGGTTCAGAATAACCAGATTGGCGCCGCTTTCCGCAAGGATGAAAGAAATCCCTCTTGATGCGCCGCCAGCGCCCAGGACAACTACTTTCTTGCCCTCTGGTTTGATCCCCTTGTCCAGTAGTGCCTGTAGGAATCCGGTAGCATCGGTGTTGTAACCTCGCAAAGCCCCATTGTCATTGACTATGGTGTTAACGGCACCTATCCGCTCGGCAATGGGGTCCAGCTCATCCAGAAATGAGATGACGGCTACTTTATGAGGGATGGTGACGTTCAAGCCGGCCAGGTTGAGGGCTCTGGCTCCTGCAATCGCCTGGCCCAGGTCATCTTTTTTTACCCGGAAGGGAAGATAGACGTAGTCTATGCCCAGTTCGCTGAAGGCAGCATTATGCATCACCGGTGACATGGTGTGCTCGATAGGGTCACCGATGACTCCGCAGACCCGTGTTTTCCCCGATACAACTCTATTTGTCATCTTGGCACCATATCATAGAGTTTCCTTAACTGTCTGGCAGTTATCTGGCCGGGTGCGGACTCTCTGCCTTCTTCGATCGATGCGTAGGTAAAATCGCCACCGACCAGTGGACAGAGAACCCGGCTCACCAGACCCAGCGGGCCCATGGCAAAGGAAACCATCCTTGTTTTAGGGAACTCGGTGATGAGCTTCAGTATGGTCAGGTTATCCTCCAGGCTCCCTGCTGTGGTGATCACCTTGCATACATCGGCGCCGGCTTCCATCTGTTTCTTGACTATTTCTTTGAGGCTGTCGAGGGGGGGCGTTTTTTTTAGTTCGTGGAATGACAGGAGGCACTTTGTTCTCTTCTTAATCTGCGGTATGATTTTTCCCAGTTCTCTTGTCTCGACCTCGATGTCAACCATTGCGCAGCCAAGCTCACTGGCTTTCACCAGCTCCTCCGTCCGTTCTGCTTCGCTCTTTTCCCACCTGCCTCCTTCAACAGCGCTCCTGGCGCAGGCTATCCATGGTTTCTCAAGCCGCCTGGCTATGTCCTGCCATCCCTCTCCAATGAAGTCTATCCGGACCTCGAATAGTTCAGCGAAAGGCTCAATCTCCCTCAGCGCTTTCTCGTCCCTGTTTGTGATAACAGCACAGATTCCGGGCTTTTTCATCCTAACCTATCAGGGCCTGCTCTACTAAGGACAGATCCACCTCTTCGGTAATGAACACCTTACCCAGCGATTCGGGCAGGATAAATCTCAGCCTTCCTTTCCAGACCTTTTTGTCCTGCTTCATCGCCGCAACCAGTTTTCCCATTCCCGGGTCGGGCAGTCTGGTGGGTAATCCAGCCCGCTTGATAAGGTCCTCCAGTCTGTCCAGTTCATTTTGTTTAAGTATGCTCATCCTTTGGGAAATTCTGGCCGCTGCTAACATCCCGATGGCTACCGCTTCACCGTGGCTTACCTTGAAATTTGAGACTGACTCAACGGCATGCCCCACGGTATGGCCGAAGTTCAGGATGGCCCTTAGCCCCAAGTCCTTCTCGTCCTTTTCCACTACCTCCGCCTTAATCTTAGCCGACCGGAAGACGATTTCCTCAACCGTCTCCGCATCGAGCAGTTTGATCTTATCGAGGTTATTCTCGAGGTAGGTAAAGAATCCTTCGTCTCGAATAACTCCATATTTTATCACTTCAGCCAGTCCGTTGGTAAACTGCTTGTCGTCAAGGGTTCTGATGGTATCAATGTCGCTGATTACCAGCCTTGGCTGATAAAAGGCCCCGATTTTGTTTTTTAACCGGTCGTGATCCAGCGCCACCTTACCGCCGATGCTGCTGTCAACCTGTGCCAGCAGGGTGGTTGGTAACTGTACCAGCGGGACTCCCCTCAGGTATGTAGCAGCCACGAATCCGGCTAAGTCCCCGATAACCCCTCCCCCCAGGGCTAGAATAGGCGTGGTTCTTTCCGCATGGCATTCGGCTAATTCACGGTATAGTCTGCCGGCCGTTTCCAATGACTTTTGCTCTTCCCCATCGGGGATGGTGAGGTTGGTTACCGCAAATCCTGACGCGGTCAGGCTACGCCCGACGACGTCACCGTACAGGTCATGCACTACGGGGTTGCTGATGACCACCAGCCTGCCGTCAAAGCCTATTTCCTTTAGCTGATGGCCGCTTTGCTTCAGTATTCCCGGCCCGATATCAATATCGTAGCTGTTACTGCCCAGCCTTAGTCGAATTTCTTTCATTTTTTCTTGTTGGGATCAGTTTGCTGATTTTACGACAGGTTTCAATAGTCTCCTTAAGTTCGTCAGGTGTGATAGCTTGCTGTGCATCAACCAGCGCTTCCGCCGGGTTGTAGTGCATCTCAATCATCAGGCCACTGGCACCTACGGCGATAGCGGCACAACTCATTTTGAAGATAAGGTCTCGGCGTCCGGCCGCATGACTGGGGTCTACGATGATAGGCAGGTAGGTTTCTTTTTGAATGATCGGGACGGCGGACAGGTCGAGAGTATATCTGATGTAGTTCTTACCTTTGCCTACAGGTAATACTCCTCTTTCACAGAGAATAATGTCCCGGTTGCCTTCAGCGGCAATGTATTCCGCAAAAGACAGGAATTCTTCAATGCTGGCGCCGAAATGGCGTTTGAACAGGATAGGTTTCTTTGTCCTGGCGACCTTCGTAAGCAGGTCTTGATTATACATGTTTCTCGTCCCTATCTGGAGTATGTCGGCATACTCAGCAGCCAGTTCAACCTGTGTTTCTCCCCTTACCTCGGTTATCGTTGCCAGGTCGAATCTGTCCCCTGCTTCGCGGAGCCATTTAAGGGCCTCTCTGGCTTCTTCCCAGCCTATCGAGCCCAGCCCCTGGAAAGAGTGTACCGAGCTCCTCGGCTTGAAAATACCTCCTCTCAGGATATGAGCTCCGCACTTAGCTGCGTCTTCAGCAATTCTCAGCAGTTGCTGGTGGCTCTCTACGGCACAAGGCCCGGCAATAAATACCGGTTCGTCTCCGCCTATCTCAATGTTCTTTACCCTAACCGTCGTGTGCTCTGTGCCATCGTCGAAGAATTTGGCGTATTCCTTACTGATTAGCTTGTAGGGGACTTCAACCATGGCGGCCTCTTTTACACCGGGTAGTGCGGTCAGTTGTTCAAACGGCACCTTGCTTTCGTCTCCGACCAGTCCGATTATGGTACGGAATTTCCCCTTGGAAACATCGGCTCTAAGACCGAGTTTATTTATTTCTTTAACCACATTGTTTACCTCATCTTTTGTGGCGTCGGTTTTCATGATTATCATCTGTCCCCTCACTTTTCATCTGGATATAATATTTCGATGCTGTTTGCTCTTGTTTTGCTTTTAAAAATAGAAAGACCCTCCCGCTTTAGGAGGGTTTCTGAGCTTCGACTGTTCAATTTGTTGGCTCGTAATGCATCTATTTAATGCTGATCCCTCCAGGCGCACCTTATGCGCCAGGTAAATGCAAAACGGGTATAATAACACAATTTGTGAAGAGCAACACTCAACATATTGACGTTCACCTCGTCTATGTAGACTAAGTTAGCATAAGGAACACGGTTTGTCAATATATTTCCCCTGATGCTATGCTGTTCGGGCGGATGGTTGCCGATGTGGTAGAATGGGAGAAATCAGGGAGTGTGAATATGGAG
Source organism: Dehalococcoidales bacterium (assembly GCA_028716225.1). NCBI lineage: Bacteria > Bacillati > Chloroflexota > Dehalococcoidia > Dehalococcoidales > Dehalococcoidales bacterium. The sequence continues at coordinate 25,972 of JAQUQE010000003.1, forward strand.
AACCGGGTTACGGAAGTTAATGTCGGTAGTGCCAGGCTGCATATAATCCAGGGGGACATTACCAAGCAGAGTACCGATGCCGTTGTCAATGCCGCTAATTCCAGTTTAATGGGTGGTGGTGGCGTCGATGGCGCTATCCATAAGGCCGGTGGTCCCACCATTTTAGAAGAGTGTAAAAAGATTGTATCCCGGCAGGGGCGGTTGCCAACCGGTAAGGCGGTAATTACCACCGGCGGTAATCTTAGGGCAAGGTATGTGATCCACACCGTTGGTCCCGTCTGGCGTGGCGGTGATAAGGGAGAATCGGAACTGCTGGCCAGTGCCTATCAGGAGAGTTTACGTTTGGCTGTGGGAAACAAGCTGCACAGCATCTCCTTTCCCTCAATAAGCACCGGCATCTATGGCTATCCGGTTGAACTGGCGGCCGAAGTGGCTCTCGGTACTGTCGTCGCCTTCCTGCAACAGGGTCCTGCCGCTCTTGAAGAAGTGGTCTTCGTGCTGTTTGATAGCGAGACATTTGCTGCTTACTCAAGGGCTCTAAAGGAATTGGTTGAGCAATGATGAGCCGGGCGGGGTTTTGTGGGGCGTATTGCAGGACTGAGTTATGCTAGAGATTAAAAAAGACAGTGGCATAGGGTTTTGTTTCGGGGTTAGACGGGCTATTGATATTGTTGAGAAGATTGCTCGTGAGCGTGGTGCTTTAGAGACGCTGGGGGCTATTGTGCATAACCAGCCGGTACTGCAGAAACTGGCCGGTATCGGGGTCAGGATGGCCGGAGGAGTGGATGATATCAAGGGGAATATCGTAGCTACCAGCGCCCATGGCATAAGTCCCCGGATGGAGGAGGATCTTCGGGCCCGTCATATTGATATAGTCAGTACTACCTGTCCCTTTGTTCACCGGGCTCAGCTTGCCGCTCAGAGGTTAGCTCAAGCCGGCTTCCGGGTGGTGATATATGGCGATGCCAATCACCCGGAGGTTGAGGGGGTTATCGGATGGGCTAAGGGTAAAGGGGTAGCTACACTGGATGAGAAGTTCGTGTACGGGATTAAACCTTTGCCAAGCCGGTTGGGGGTTCTATCTCAGACAACTCAGATTCCGGCCCATTTTACTGACTTTGTCAAGAAGCTTGTTGATCTTACCTTCACGAAAGACTCTGAGTTATATGTCATTGATACTATCTGCCACGAGATCAGGGAACGGCAAGCGTCTGCTCTTGAACTGGCTTGCAGAGTGGACTTGATGCTTGTTATCGGTGGTCATAACAGTGCCAATACCAACTGTCTTGCCCGGTTATGTTCTCGAGTTACCAAAACTTATCTCGTTGAGACGGTTGATGAGATTGAATCCGCCTGGTTCAGAAGTCAGCGCTGTGTAGGCATAACCGGTGGAACCTCTACGGCTGAAGAGACCATAAATGATGTAGTTGTCAGGCTTGAGTCAATAGGCTGAGCCTGGACATGAGTATGGAATTCAAGTTTCCCCTTATCGGTAGCCCGGCTGTCTTTTACAGATGAATAGCCGCATGGCACGTTCGGTAACATCAGTAATTAGCTCCTCCGCAATCTCGGTGGACTGACTGAAGGTGATAGGACCGGGGGCGATACTGAAGACCGTGTCAATCCCCTCTCTGTATACTGCAGAGTAACCGTTGCCAATTTCACCGGTGATAGCAATGACGGGTAACCCGAAGTCCTTGGCCTTTCGGGCGACTCCCACCGGCGTCTTGCCACTGGCGGTTTGGCTGTCTATTCTACCCTCTCCGGTAAAGACCAGGTTGGCACCCCGCATTTTTTCGGCGAGGCTGGTCGCTTGAATAACGATATCTATACCAGGGAGCACCTGGGCTTTGAGGAAGGCGATTAAACCGGCACCCAGGCCGCCGGCTGCGCCGGCTCCGGGGATATCCCTGATGTCGGCGCCGAGTTTTTCTTGGATAACATCTGCGTAGTGGGCTAACGCTGCGTCAAGTTGTACTATCATTTCCGGAGTAGCTCCCTTTTGCGGACCGTAGATAAAGGAGGCTCCCTCGGGGCCGCAGAGAGGATTGGTAACATCAGAGGCCAAGAGAATATCACAGTCGGCTAGTCGCGGGTCGATAGTCGTTGTGTCGATGTCTTCTAGGTCAATCAGCGCCGCTCCTCCCGGGGCGATGGCTGCTCCCTTGGCGTTGATCAGTTTGATGCCAAGAGCCTGGGCCATTCCGGCGCCGCCGTCATTGGTAGCGCTCCCGCCGATACCGATGATGAATTTCCGGCAGCCTCTGGCAAGTGCGTCGCGGATCAATTCGCCGGTGCCATAGGTGGTAGTCAGCAGGGGATTACGTTTCTCCGGTGGGACCAGATCAAGACCGGAGGCCTCTGCCATCTCGATAACGGCGGTCACCCCATCGCTTAACATGGCCCAGCGAGCCGTGATGCGCTCTCCAATCGGGTCGGTTACCTCCACTGATATGATGTTTCCCCCGATGGCATCGACCAGGGCCTGCATCGTACCCTCTCCACCGTCTGCCATCGGCACAATTACAGTTACCGCATCGGGAATTACCTGTTTAATCCCTCTGCTGATTGCCCGCGATACCTCTAGAGCGGTAAGATTTCCCTTGAAGCCCTGCGGGGCGATAACAATCTTCATGACATCACTGTTCCGATAGTGTCTCCATGCCACGGGGCCATCCTGTGAGTATCTGGATACCGGGTATGATAAATCTACTTATTATAGTTCATTTCCCCTGACTGTCAACACTAACTTACTAACTTCCGGTGAAACAACCATATTAAATTACTATGCCATATTAGATTAGAGGTAAGACTTTGACACATTACCGCTGGTTACCTATAATAAACCTGATAATATCTGTCAGGAGGGGCTTTGGCGGAGAAGCATAGACCTAAGGTGTTGGGTCAGGAGCATATGCTGGACGCTAAGGATATTGAGCGGCAGCTTGATATGATAGACCAGCGTTTGGATAATATCGACTCGGTGGTTAGCGCGGTTGTGGAACGCGTAATGAATCAGCCGCTGATTATTAATGTAACCTGTCCTCACTGTGGGAAGACCGTTGATATCGCTGTCATGGGTAGTATGAAACCGGCGAAATAATAGAGAGTTTGGCCCGCATTGAATTATCCCTAGCGGTAGTGCCCCCTTACCGGTTAACCGGTTTCTCAGTAACAGAACCCCTGCCAAGCGTAGGATTATCTGTCGGGTGTGGAGTAGTGTGGAGATTTGCAGCATGATATTTGACTTTCGCTTTGGAAGCGTTTATGCTAGAAATTTGAACTATAGAAAAGTTCAAACGCAAAAGGAGCGGTAATTTGAAAATACTTCTAGTTTATCCACAGTATCCAGATACCTTCTGGAGCTTTAAGCATGCTTTGAAGTTAGGCCCGAGGAAGGCATTGAATACGCCTCTGGGCCCGTTGACTGTCGCTGCCATGCTCCCCGGCGATTGGGAGAAAAAATTTGTCGACATGAATGTAAACAAACTGACCGATAAGGACATCAGGTGGGCTGATTACGTCTTTATCAGTGCTATGGTGGTACAGCAAAGGTCTGCCCAGGAGGTCGTTAAGCGCTGCAAGAGCTTCAATACTCGAGTTGTGGCCGGTGGGCCCTTCTATACTACCGGATACGGGTTGTTTGATTTTAGTGAGATCGACCATATCATACTCAATGAAGCGGAGGTTACTCTGCCTCTCTTTCTGGCAGATCTGGAAAAGGGCTGCCCCCAGCACGTCTACAGGTCTGATGAGAAGGCTGATGTACATAAGACTCCCATACCCCTCTTCTCGCTGGTTAACCTTAAGAAATATGCGCAGGTTACTATCCAGTACTGTCGCGGTTGTCCGTTCGATTGCGAGTTCTGCGATATTGTCGTTATGGACGGGCATAAGCCCCGTACCAAGACACGAGCCCAGATAATTGGGGAGCTGGAAGCGATATATGCCCAGGGCTACCGGGGTACCATCTTTATTGTTGATGATAATTTTATCGGAAACAGGAAGAAGCTTAAGTCAGAAATTATGCCGGTCATAATTGAGTGGCAGAAGGCCAAAGGTTATCCTTTCCGGTTTCTTACCGAAGCATCGGTTAACCTTGCCGATGACGAAGAGTTGATGCAGTTGATGTCCGATAGCGGCTTTACCCGGGTATTTGTCGGCATCGAAAGCCCGAATGAAGAAAGCCTGACCGAGTGTCATAAGTTCACCAACAAGAATCGCGACCTGATAGCTTCTGTGAAGAGGCTGCAGAACTATGGTTTTGAAGTAATGGGAGGTTTTATCGTCGGTTTTGATAGCGATCCGGTCTCGATCTTCAAGAGTCAGATCAATTTCATCCAGAATAGCGGCATCGTTACCGCTATGGTAGGCTTGCTCAATGCTCCTCCTAAGACGAAACTTTGGCATCGTCTGATCAAGGAAAACCGTGTCCTGCCGGGAGGTAACGGCGATAACACCGATGGTACCACTAACTTCATACCTAAAATGAGGTATGATGTTCTGGTTAATGGCTACAAGCAAATCCTGCATACGATCTACTCCCCCAAGCAGTATTATGATCGGATCCAGACGTTCTTTCAGGAGTATCAGCCTAATGGTAACTTAGGCTCTCGGTCCAGGCTCAAAGTTCATCACATAGTAAGCATGATCAAATCTGCTCTGGTTCTGGGTGTTAAGGATGGAGCCAGGATGCACTACTGGAGGCTGATGTTTACCACACTGCTGAAATATCCGAGGCTTCTCGGGCTTTCGATAACACTGGCTGCCCAGGGTTTTCACTTCCGTAAGGTCTACGAGAAGGTCAGTAAGATACAGATTGATGACACCATGCTGGCCCGGCAGCTAGAGGTATTGGACGGCGGGTCCCTTTAAGCACTGATGGTATCAGGCTAGCCCGGCTAAGCCGTGTGAATCTGCGGGGCACTGGGGCAGCGCAGTTAATAAATGCCGGTCCCTTTACCTGCTGGTGAGAGTGCTGACTGAGCCCAGGACTCCGTTGATGAACCGGGGGGAACTATCGCTGCCGAACTCCTTGGCTAGCTCAACCGCCTCATTTACCGCTACCTTAATCGGTACCTCATCGTCGAACAGCATCTCGAATATCGCCATCCTCAGGATATTCCGGTCGACCATGGGTATTTGTTCCAGCGGCCAGGCGGGAGCAAAGTGTTGAATATTGTGGTCGATTTCCTTCTTGTTGCTCATGACTCCGCTGACCAGTCGACAGGCAAAGGTGTTATTATCTTCACTTAGCCTCGCATTTTCTAGGAGATGAACTATCGCCTGTTCTGCTTTATGTCCTGCGGAATCAGCTTCATAAAGTGCTTGGAGAGCCAGCATTCTTGCTTTTCGCCGTGCCCCCGACATGATTACCCCCTAGCCCGAGCTGATGCTGCGGCGATACCTGAAGCTAGTAACGAGATTGATGGGCCGAAATCTATTCAATCAGAGAGGCTATTAATGGCTTGTGCATCGCCTATATTGATGGTCTCAGCATCACTATCTATTCTTTTAATCAGTCCGCTGAGCACCTCTCCCGGGCCTATCTCGATGAAGGTGGAGATACCACCTGCTATCATGTATTCGACGGAGCGTTGCCACTGAACACTATTGCATAGCTGTCTGAGTAGCTCCTCCTTGATCTGCTCGGCAGTAGTCATCGGCTCAGCCGTAGTATTGGCCACAATAGGGATAATCGGCTCACGGAAAGAGATGTTGGCTATTATTTCAGACATGCCCTGGGCTGCCTGCTGCATCAGCGGTGTATGAAAGGCACCGCTTACGGGTAATGGAATAGCACGCCTGGCTCCTCTGGCTTTGGCTAACTCTGCAGCTTTGGCCAAGTTTTCCTCCGCCCCGCTGATGACCATCTGATTCGGACAATTAATGTTAGCCAGCCAGGTACCGGTCTCATCACAAACTTCTGCCAGTGGTGCTTCGTCGAACCCGATTATTGCTACCATACCACCCGGTTGAAGCAGCCCGGCTTGATACATCAGTCGTCCCCTCTCTCGAGCCAGATAGACGGCGGTGGCGAAATCGAGCACCCCGGCGGCTGCCAGCGCGGTATACTCACCCAGGCTGTGACCAGCAACAAATGCTGCCGGAGGCAGCCCGTTGTTTTTCACGTCGCGGACAGCCTGTAGGCAGGCATAGCTGGTTGTCAGTAGCGCCGGTTGAGCATTTATCGTTAAGCGAAGTTCTTCTTCCGGACCCTCGAAGCACAGCCGTGACAGAGGAAAGCCCAGGGCCTCATCGGCCTGCTCGAAGATTGCCCTGGCGGAAGGGAAATTGTCGTGGAGATCACGCCCCATACCTACCTTCTGAGAACCTTGTCCCGGGAAGACATGGGCTACCTTCATAATATTGAGTTTAGCCGCCCTTCGTAGAATTATTGAGCCGTGTTATTATCGCCTCAGCCTCGCGGACTATTTCTTCAATGATAGTCTTGACCGGCTTGATTTCATTTATCATACCGCAAATCTGTCCTGCCAGAAGGGTACCCCCTTCGATATCACCATTAATCATGCCCTGTCGCATCTTACCGACACCGAGCTGGAACAGCTCTTCTATCGGAATACCGGCGCTCTCCTTGTCCATGAACTCCCGTGTGAACTTGTTCTCCAGAGCACGTAAGGGGTAGCCGGTGCTCTGACCGGAAAGGACTGTGGAGCGGTCACTGGCGTCGACGATCGCCTTTTTGTAGTTGGGGTGAGCGATACATTCCTCGCTGCAGACAAAGCGGGTTCCCATCTGAATACCCTGAGCCCCGAGTGCTAGAGCGGCTGCCAAGCCTCGTCCGTCGGCAAACCCTCCGGCCGCCACTACCGGTAGCTGGACTGCGTCGACTACCTGGGGTACCAAGGCCATCGTGGTTGTCTGCCCTGTCTCTCCTCCCGATTCCATCCCTTCAGCCACGAAAGCGTCGACGCCGGCTCGTTGCAGCCGTCTGGCCAGGGAAACACTGGCCACTACCGGCATTACCCTTATCCCGGCTTCCTTGAATCTGGGGATATAGGGTCCGGGATTGCCGGCGCCGGTAGTTACTACCGCTACCTTCTCTTCCAGAATTACCTTGATAATCTCCTCCGCTTTGGCGGCTATCAGAACGATATTCGCTCCAAATGGTTTATCCGTTTTCTGTTTAGTCAGGCGTATCTGTTCCCTGACCCACTCCGGTTCTGGAGCGCCGCCGCCGATAATACCTAACCCACCGGCATTTGAAACGGCTGCAGCCAGCTCGGCTGTAGCAAGGTGGGCCATTCCCCCCTGAATAATCGGGTACTCAATACCGAGGAGGTCGCAAATGTCGGTTTTAATCATAAAGTAGTTCTCCCTTAACCAGTTTTCTTTTGCGGGCTCTTGATCTCAATGACTTCCCTGCCGTCGTAGGTGCCGCAGGTAGGGCAAACACGGTGGGACAGTTTGGGGCTGTTGCATTGAGAACAAGAACTTAATTGAGTTACAGGTAGCAGCTTGAGATTGACACGTCTTTTACCCTGACGCGCCTTGGCGTATTTCCGTTTTGGTAAAGCTCCCATAATCTACCTTGTTCCTTTCCTTTTCGCTACCGAGTCATCACTAACCGAGAATTGGTTGCCCAGTCCGGACTAGCGGTGCTCTATCTCTTGAGATGAACATTGGCAGGGTCCCTTATTCAGGTCGTGACCACAGGTCGGACATAGCCCGGCACAGTCCTCACGACAGAGCAGTTTCATCGGGACAGCCAGCAGAGCATATTGGCGCACCGCTTCGGTCAGGTCAAGAATATGCTGTCCGTTGATAGTAAAACACCCCGGTTCATCAGGTAGAGACTGCGGAATCCCGCTATCTATGTTGACGACGGGGAAATACTCCTCTTCAATTTCTAGTGTCAGCGGAGCACGAAACAAATTCAAGCAGCGACCGCAACTGACCTCAACCCCGGTATGTAGTGTTGCCTTAACCAGGATGCCCCGGTTGGTGCGCACCAGGGAAACATCACCCTGGACCAAGCTGTCACTACCGGAGATATTAACGGTATCACTTACCCTGTAATTTCGTGTTGCCCCAATGGATGATTTAAGCAGCCCGGATACGTTGGTCTGCATTACATCCGACCTCCACCCGAACCAAACTCAGCTTATTATAAGCTGAGTTGCATACCTGATGTCAAGCGTGCTTATTTCTTTTTGGCATTACTGATCCCGGACCTTGGACAAACATAAAGAGCCCAGATTCCATACCTGAGCCCTCTTTACTTTCGGTTAAATCGACTAATATCAATTCTGAAGCAGGTCAAGCCCTCGACCATTAGTACGGCTAAGCTAAAAACATTACTGCTATTACACACGCCGCCTATCAAACAAGTAGTCTACTTGCGGTCTTACCCCCGGTGACGAATCACCGGGATGGGAGATCTAATCTTGGGATGAGCTTCGCACTTAGATGCTTTCAGCGCTTATCCCGAACAGACTTGGCTACCCAGCACTGCCCCTGGCGGAACAACTGGCACACCATAGGTCTGTCCCTCTCGGTCCTCTCGTACTAGAGAGAGCTTCCCTCAAATCTCCGGACGCCCACGACGGATAGAGACCGACCTGTCTCACGACGGTCTGAACCCAGCTCGCGTGCCGCTTTAACGGGCGAACAGCCCGACCCTTGGGACCTGCTCCAGCCCCAGGATGCGACGAGCCGACATCGAGGTGCCAAACCTTGCCGTCGATGTGAACTCTTGGGCAAGATAAGCCTGTTATCCCCGGGGTAGCTTTTATCCGTTAAGCCACGGCCCTTCCACTCGGAACCGTGGGATCACTTTGCCCGACTTTCGTCCCTGCTCGACTTGTTGGTCTCACAGTCAAGCTCCCTTATACCAATACACTCTACGAGTGGTTTCCATCCACTCTGAGGGAACCTTTGGGCGCCTCCGTTACTTTTTAGGAGGCGACCGCCCCAGTCAAACTACCTACCAGACACTGTCCCCCAGCTTGCTCTAGGGTTAGAGGCTAAACTTATCAAGAGTGGTATTTCAACGCTGGCTCTACCGAGGCTGGCGCCCCGGTTTCTCTGCCTCCCACCTATCCTACACATGGTAAGCCCAGACTCAGTGCCAAGCTATAGTAAAGCTCCACGGGGTCTTTTTGTCCTGTCGCAGGTAACCCGCATCTTCACGGGTATTTCAATTTCACCGAGTCCCTCGTTGAGACAGCATCCAAGTCGTTACACCATTCGTGCGGGTCAGAACTTACCTGACAAGGGATTTCGCTACCTTAGGACCGTTATAGTTACGGCCGCCGTTCACTGGGGCTTCGGTTCAGAGCTTTGGATTACTCCTGACCCCTCCCCTTAACCTTCCAGCACTGGGCAGGTATCAGCCCCTATACATCAGCTTACGCTTTAGCAGAGACCTATGTTTTTGTTAAACAGTCGCTTGGATCCATTTAGTGTCACCCCTAAAAGGGGCACCCCTTCTCCCGAAGTTACGGGGCTAGATTGCCGAGTTCCTTAACGAGGGTTGTCTCGATCACCTTGGGACATTTATCCCCACCTACCAGAGTCGGTTTGCGGTACGGGCACTCTTACTTCATCGGTAACGAGGCTTTTCTTGACGGCCTGGAATCAGATGAATCGTCTTGGGTCTCCCCTCAACTTCCCCCCACCTTCAGCTACATATCCGGGGTGGATTTGCCTGCCCCGGCATTGCCTATAGTGGGTGACGCACCATGTCCAGTAGGTACGCTCAACCTATCCTCCCGTGTCCCCCCTTCACCTCCGTAAGAGTGGTACGGGAATAATAACCCGTTGTCCATCGCCTACGCCTTCCGGCCTCGGCTTAGGCCCGACTAACCCTACGCGGATTATCCTTCCGTAGGAAACCTTAGGTTTTCGGTGGGTGTGTTTCTCACACACCTTTATGCTACTCATGCCGACATTCTCACTTCCCTTGACTCCACCACTGTTCACGCAGCAGCTTCAACGCTAAGGGAACGCTCCCCTACCCTCCCTGATAAATCAGGAAGCCATAGCTTCGGTGACGAACTTTAGCCCCGCTGGATTATCGGCGCAGCACCACTCAACCAGTGAGCTGTTACGCTTTCTTTAAAGGATGGCTGCTTCTAAGCCAACCTCCTGGCTGTCTGTGCAATCCTACTTCCTTTACCACTTAGCTCGTTCTTAGGGACCTTAGCTGATGGTCTGGGCTGTTTCCCTCTCGACTATGGAGCTTAGCCCCCACAGTCTCACTCCCAGATTTTGACTAATGGCATTCGTGGTTTGGTTGGGTTTGGTAAGATACTATCCCCCTAGTCCATCCAGAGCCCTACCTCCATTAGTGAACATCTGAGGCTGCACCTCAATGCATTTCGGGGAGAACCAGCTATTCCCGGGTTCGATTGGCATTTCACCCCTATCCACAGCTCATCCTACAGCTTTGCAACGCTGACAGGTTCGGGCCTTCACTCCGATTTTATCGGAGCTTCACCCTGGCCATGGATAGCTCACCCGGCTTCGGGTCTAATCCGTGCAACTAAACCGCCCTATTAAGACTCGCTTTCGCTACGGCTCCGCAATGACAATTGCTTAACCAGCTACACAGATTAACTCGTCGGCTCATTCTTCAATAGGCACGCCATCACCCCAATAAATTGAGGCTCTGACTGCTTGTAAGCACACAGTTTCAGGTCTATTTCACTCCCCTCCCGGGGTACTTTTCACCTTTCCCTCACGGTACTAGTTCACTATCGGTCATCAAGGGTATTTAGCTTTGCCCTGTGGTCAGGGCGGATTCCCACAAGATTCCTCGTGTCCCGTGGTACTCAAGTACAGATGGAGAGCCTACCCCTTTCATCTACGGGACTTTCACCCTCTGTGGTAGCTCTTTCCAGAGACTTTTGATTAGGGTTTGGTTGATAACTCTCTGACTCTCTCTGAGCTGAGTCTCACCTGCCTTACAACCCCCCATAAGCTTAGGCCTCAGAACCACTTAGCTTACAGGGTTTAAGCTTTTCCCCTTTCGTTCGCCACTACTCAGGGAATAATTTCCTTTCCTCGGGGTACTGAGATGTTTCACTTCCCCCGCTTACCTCCTCCCAGCCTATGTGTTCGGCTGGGGGTACTCAGGTTTTACCTGAGTGGGTTGCCCCATTCGGGAATCCCCGGTTAAGCTTGCTAGACAGCTAACCGAGGCTTTTCGCAGTCTTGCCACGCCCTTCTTCGGCCCTTGATGCCAAGGCATCCACCGTGTGCCTTAACCGCTTGACCTGCTTCAGATTTGATATTAGTCCTTATTCAGTTATTAAGGTACAACAGACACAAAAACGGCCTGGTGACTTACCACCAAGCCGCTCGCCTGGTTTTCAATCACCCTGCTTCCCTTTTTATGTCTTAAACATCCTCATAGGCTATTACAGCAGCACCTTATGCTGATAGGAAATAGTAGCATATAATAATAGCCTTGTCAACTCGGTGTGCCGGGCCATATGATTAGGATACCTGTCCTTCTTTACAAGTTCACATCGATACTGTATTCTAGCTTAAGGTAAGGAGGACGAGTTGTATCAGGCACCACGTGGGACCTTCGACATTCTGCCCGATGAGCAGGCATACTGGCGTTATATTGAGCAAAAAGCCGTTGAACTCTGTCAGCTCTATGGTTATCAGCGTATCGATACACCCGCATTCGAAGAAACACGGTTGTTCTCTCGCAGCATAGGCGAGGTTACCGATATTGTGGAAAAGGAAATGTATACCTTCGAAGACAAGGGAGGTAAACAGATAACCTTAAGGCCTGAGGGAACGGCACCGGTCTGTCGGGCCTATCTGGAACACGGGATGCATAATCTACCGCAGCCGGTGAAGCTGTTTTATTTGGCATCTATTTTCAGATACGAAAGACCCCAATCGGGAAGATACCGTGAGCATCACCAGTTCGGCTGCGAGGTTTTTGGGGATGGTGCCCCTGCTCTTGACGCCGAAGTGATTGACATCGCCTGGCAATTCTTCTCGTCATTGGCCATCGGTCAACTTTCCTTGAATCTGAATAGTATTGGCTGCCGGGAGTGTCGGCCGGGGTATCTAATCGTGCTGCAGGAGTATTACTCCCGTTACAACCGGGACCTATGCCCGGATTGTAGGGCCAGGCTTAAGAGAAACCCCCTGCGCCTGCTTGATTGTAAGCAACCGTTGTGTCGGCAGGTGGCCAGTTCGGCACCGCAGAGTGTTAACAGCCTTTGCCCACAGTGTGGTGAGCACTTCGAACAGTTGAAGAGATATCTGGGGTTGCTTGAACTTCCCTTTGTGGTGAACCATTGTCTGGTCAGGGGGCTTGATTATTATACCAGGACGGTTTTTGAGATTCAGCCTGAGGCTGAGGGTGCCCAGAGCACTCTGGGGGGTGGAGGAAGATACGATTACCTCATTGAGGAACTGGGCGGTAATCCTACCCCGGCGATAGGTTTCGCCAGTGGTATCGAGCGTATCGTCCTGAACCTGAAGAGGCAGGAGGTTGCCGTCCCGGCGCTGCCCCGGCCCCGGGTCTTTGTTGCCCATCTTGGTGACGAGGCCAGGGTTGAGACAGTGAGGCTGGCATCGGTGTTGAGACGGGCTGGCATCGGTGTACTGGAGCCTGTCGCTGGCAAAAGCCTGAAAGCTCAGTTGAGGCAGGCCAATACCCTTAATGTTGCTTATACGGTGATAATCGGTGAGCAAGAAATAGATACTGGCACCGTGATGCTGCGCAATATGGCTACCTCTGAACAAAAAAATATCCCGGTTGCCCAATTGCCGGGCTATCTTCAGCGCCTGGATTGAAGTAGGTTACTCTACCGGGGCGAAGTCCAGGATGTTGAGCCGTAGCCTTTCCGCTCCGCACCAGGAATCCACTTCCAGGTTATAGACGATGTCGAGCAGCGGGGTTATCCCTTTTGAGTAGTTGCCGGCGTGAAAGGCTATCCCGTCCCAGGTGGAGCCGCCCTGCCTTAGTTTGAGATTGAGGTGTGCCCCTTTATTGCCGATTACCCTTAAGTTGGTTACCTCTAACTTGCGACTGATGAAGGTGGGTACCGGATTACCCTTGCCGAATGGAGCCAGCTTCTGCAGGTTGTGAAAAGTTTCACCGGCCAGTTCAGCCAAGGTAACCTCGGCGTCAATATCAAGGTGAGGGCGGAGGTCAATCCCGGCCAGCGTGGTGGTTGCTATCCTGATGAGGGCTTCTTTCAGGCGGGGCAGGTCCTTGGTCGGCAGGGTAAAACCGGCTGCCTGAGGATGTCCGCCGAATTGAGAGAGGAAGCTCTGGCATTGCTGCAGGGCCTGGGTGATGTTAAACTCCGGGATGCTGCGACAGCTCCCGATACTTGTCTGTTTGCCGGTCTTGATTACCACTACCGGGCGGTAGAATTCCTCGCGCAGTCTGCCGGCCGCCAGCCCGATGACTCCCGCCGGGAATTCCTCATCGCTGGCGATCAGAATCGGGGCAACCCCTTCAGCCAGTATCTGCTCTCTGGCCTTGCTGATTACTTCGCTGGTCATTCTTTGTCGCTCCGTGTTTTTCTGTTCCAGCCATAGGCTAAGCTGGCGTGCTTCCTCTGCGGAGTCTGTTATCAGAAGCTGGTAGCTGGGCATAGCGTGCCCCAGCCTGCCGGTAGTATTCAAGCGGGGGGCTATTACCCAGGAGATACTCTCCGCGTCGAGACTGCCGATGGTCAGGCTGGACTGATTCACCATTCCCCTTATGCCGGTGCGTGGCTTGGCGTTGAGCAGCCTTAGACCTTGCTTGACCAGATAGCGGTTTTCTCCTACCAGGGGCATCACATCGGCTATTGTGCCCAGGGCTACCAGGTCGAGAAGGTCGTCCAGCCCTTCCTCCTTGCCGATGCTCTGTAGCAGGGCCTGAAGGAACTTGAAGGCTACGCCGACGCCGGCCAGCTCTAAAAAGGGGTACCGCGAACCGGGTAGTTTGGGGTTAACTACGGCAACTGCTGGAGGAATGGTGTCCGGGGGGGTGTGATGGTCGGTAATGATAATATCGAGCCCCTTCCTTTGTGCCTTCTTGACCTCAGCGAGGGCGGTGATACCGCAGTCAACGGTGATAACCAGGCTGATACCCTGCTGGCGGAGCTTCTCCAGAACGGGTGTCTTGACGCCGTGTCCTTCATTCAGGCGATGCGGGAGATAGGGGATAACATTACCGCCGAGCCTGCTGATTCCCTGAACCAGCAGGATGGTGGCAGTGATGCCGTCGGTATCGAAGTCGCCATAGATAGCGATGTTTTCTCCGCAGAGCAGGGCACGGTAGGTACGGGTTACTGCCTGGTGCATATCAGGTATCAGAAAGGGGTCGGCTGATAGGCGTTTGTCGGCGGCGATAAAGGATGCCAGATGGGTTGGTTCGGTGAGGCCGCGATTGTAGAGGATTTGGGCTATTAAAGGAGAGAGGTGCGGATTTTCAGCGAAATAATCGGCTGGAGCCGGTGGCAGGACGTTCCATCGGCTTTTATTCAAACTCGTCTCTCCTTAATCACTGCGGAATATTTCTTGATGGGGTTGTCCTCCTTCCGTTTGACCGGCTGGTGTAGGAAAATTATAATGCCATTAGAGCTAGTCGGTCAATTCAGAACCGGAAGCCTGCTTTTTGGATAGAGGATTTTGATTGGTAAGTATCAAGGTTGCCCTGGATAGTTTGGGCTGCAAACTAAACCAGGCGGAGACAGATGATCTGTTCCGTCAGTTTGCTGGGGCCGGCTATCAGATGGTTTCACCCGATGAGGCTGATATCTACATCTTAAATACCTGCACGGTTACCCATATCGCCGACCGTAAGTCCCGTCACCTGTTGCGATCGGTCCATCGTCGTAATCCTGGTGCTGTGGTGGTGGCTACCGGGTGTTATGCCGAACGGGCCCCTGCTGAACTGGCTGGAGTTAAAGGGGTCAGGCTTGTCCTGGGAAATAGTGATAAACCGAACCTGCTGCGGTTGCTGGAGGAGTCCGGTTGTTTTGACAACCGGATTGTTGGACAAGATGGTTTGGCGAGTGACAGCCGTGATAGTTTCCGGACACGCGCTATGGTCAAGGTTCAGGATGGCTGCAGCAACTTTTGCACCTATTGTATCGTCCCGCTGGTACGTGGTGGGGAAAGGAACCTTGATGTCGGCGGGGTAGTTGGTGACATCAAGCAACGGGTGGCTCAGGGCTATCGGGAGGTGGTATTGACCGGAGTCAGGATTGGTTCTTATTCCGATAACGGGGTTACCCTGGCGGGTTTGATTGAGCATATTCTGGCGGAGACCGGCGTGGAAAGGCTAAGGCTATCCTCGCTTCAGCCCGGTGAGATCTCCCCCGAGCTGATTTCTCTCTGGCGTGACGGGCGGTTGTGTCCTCATTTTCACCTCTGCCTGCAGAGCGGCAGTGATAGTGTTTTGGGTAGAATGGGGAGGCGCTACTCCACTGCTGAATTCGAGCGGGTGGTATCCTGCATCAGAAATGCTGTAACATGTGTGGCAATCACTACTGATGTTATGGTTGGTTTCCCCGCTGAGACTGACCGGGAGTTTGAGGAAAGCTATCGCTTCTGCCGCCGCATGGAGTTTGCCCGCATTCATGTCTTTTCCTACTCACGCCGCAGAGGTACCGAAGCCTCCGGGTTTCCCGAGCAGGTTGGCGACAGGGTGAAAAAGGAGCGGGCAGACAGGATGCTGGCGCTGGCCCGGGAGAGTGCCGGGGATTTCAGGCGGCAATTCCTGGGCATGATGCTCATGGTACTCTTCGAGCAACGCTCCGGCGCTACCTGGTCCGGCCTCACCGCTAACTATATCAAGGTGTATGTTAAGAGTAGCACTGATTTGACCAACGTATTAAGGCCGGTAAGGCTGTTGCGGTTTTATCGGGATGGGGTGTGGGGGGAAATAGTAGCATAGCCGGAGAATCTGCCAAATAAAAAGAAGGGGCGTTTAGTTGCGGCAGTATCTAGAGGCGTTTCTCGATATTGAGACGACCGGGCTTTCTCCTGAATACGGAGAGATCACTGTGATAGGTATTCACCTCTCTAACGGGCTTGATACCAGCTTTGTCCAGTTGGTATGGCCGGAGATCACGGCTGACAGCCTGTCTGAAGCTCTGGCAGGTGTAGATGTTATCTACACCTATAACGGCAGCCGTTTTGACCTTCCTTTTATCTGCTCGCGTCTGGGGCTTGACCTGACCGGACTTTTTAGGCATCAAGACCTGATGTATGACTGCTGGCGGAAGAATCTCTACGGTGGCTTGAAGTGCGTGGAGAGGCAGTTGGGCATACCGAGGCGGCTGACGGAGGTAAACGGATATCAAGCGGTGATTCTCTGGTGGCGGTATATAAACGATCATGACCGGGATGCCCTTGCCACGTTGCTTGATTACAACAAGGAAGATGTCATTAACCTGAAGGCATTAAAAGAAGTGCTGCTATGACATCAAGACTATAGTCCCGTAGCCGTAATAACTAATAGCCGTTATTCTATTTTGCCGCGCAGTTTCCTTACCGGATTACAGGATTCGCAGGGTACTTTGGTCTGGCAGAGCCCGCAGCTGATCATACCTGCTTCATACTCCTTACTCAGGTAAGCAATGTTATTACGCATATAGGTTTCACACTTTACCTTTGTATAATAATTGATGGCTAGTTATAATAGTTATAAATTGGCCGGTCAGATTGATCCGACGGGGGTGTGATATGGAGAAGATGCGCCATAAGTATCTCGGGATGTTCGAGCCGAAGAGGATAATTGATAATCCCTCGGATGGGGAGTTGAAGGAGTGGGCTTTTGAGAAAGGGGGGGTGATAACGGAGTTCGGTAACCTGGCGGTAACCACCAATGTACGGAACAGGATTGCCAAGTTTACCGAGGTGGTGATGAGTGAGCCTGCTCCGGAAGACGACCGGCTTATCCGTAATGTTATGGATTACCTGAAGACTAAAGAGATGATACAACTCGACCGGGTGATGTGTCATAATCCTGCATTCAAGAGGAATTGTCGTGTCTATGTCACTGCCGATTATCCCCGTATACCGCTGATGTGGGGCAATACCCTGTTTCCCTCACAGGGTGGTGAACCTGATTTCGTTAGTATTACTGTTCCGGAATGGCCGGAGAAGAGGACCCTGGTCTTTCCCGGCTCGGGTCTGACCATCATTCTGGGTAGTGATTATAAAGGCGAGAACAAGAAGGCGATGTTGCGTCAGGTGATGTACTGGGCGAAGCAGGATGGCAACCTGGGGCTTCATGCTGCCAGTAAAATAATAAGGGTATTCCGTAGCGGGGAGCTCAAGGAATTCGGTTTTCTCCTCTTCGGTCTCAGCGGTACCGGCAAGACCTCACTCTCCTGTCACTCTCACTGGTTGCGTCCTCCGGAGAGGGTGGTCATCCGTCAGGATGATGTTGTGATACTGAGGGTTGATGGCAGTGCTGTCGGTACCGAAGAGTCTTTCTATCTTAAGACTGATGGACTGGAGCCTGACTCGCAGCCGCTTTTATATGCGGCGGCGATAAGCCCGCGGGCAATACTGGAAAATGTCTTCGTTGATCCTGAGACAGGTAAGGTGAACTTCTTTGACACCACATTGACCTCCAACGGGCGGGCGATGGTGAAAAGGGGTGACATCGCTTTTACCGATGGTAATATTGATTTGCAGAAGGTCGACTTCGTCATCTTTATCACCAGGCGTCAGGATATTCTCCCTCCGGTGATGCGGCTTACCCCGGAGTGGGCTGCCGCTGCCTTTATGCTCGGTGAGTCGGTAGAGACCTCAGCCGGTGATCCGGCAGAGGCGGGCAAGCTGCGGAGAGTGGTCGGCACCAACCCCTTTATTGTCGGTTCGGCCGACGAGGAAGGTAATACCTTCCTCAACATCCTGAAGCGTAATCCCGACATACAATGTTTTATTCTGAATACGGGAACAGTGGGTGGAGCCGAGAGAGGGCAGAAGATTACGGTGAAGGACTCGGTGAAGATATTGGAAATGATTGCCCGCGATGAGATTGTATGGCAGCAAGATAAATTCTGGGGCTATGATGTCCCGGTGCATATACCCGGTATTGATATGACCCGGTTTTATCTTGATAATTACTACTCCAAGGAGCAGATACAGGGAATCTCGGCGGATCTGAAGCAGGAGAGACTGGCGTGGCTTTCCCGTTTTGAGCGTCTGGATAAGGCTATTCTCCGTGCCATTGCGCCTTGAGTCGGCAGCGAATTTACTGCTTGAATCTAACCTGCTTTTCTCAGTCTGCGCATACGTATCCGGTCGGAGGCCGAGCGGGCGATAGCATCGCTGACCCGGCAGACTCTTACCATCTGCTGCACATCATGTACCCGTACGATATCGGCACCCTTGGCAATACTGATGGCTACGGAGGCGGCGGTACCTTCGGTACGTTCATCAGCGGGAAGGTCAAGAACTATACCGATAAAGGATTTGCGGGAAGGCCCGACCAGAATCGGTCTTCCCAGTTCGTTCAGCTCTTCCAGCCGCTGTATGATTTCCAGATTTTGCTGCCAGGTTTTGCCGAACCCGATACCGGGGTCGACGATAAGATTCTCCCAGGGTACCCCCAGGCTTAATGCCATCTCCAGGCTTTTCCGAAGGGATGAGGTTATCTCAGTGATGACATCATCATAATATGATACTTCGCTCTTAATTCTCGGGTCGTAGCCTGATTTGTCACGCTGGTTGCTCATCAGAATAAGAGGAATTCCCTTTTCCGCAGCCAGTTCAGCCAGCCGGGGGTCTCGTTTCAGTCCCCACTGGTCATTGAGCATCGTTGCTCCGACCTCAACCGCCTGGCGGGCTACCTCCGATTTGTAGGTGTCAACACTCAGGGGGATGTTTACCTCGGAAGCCAACCGCTCTACTACCGGAACAACGCGCTTAATCTCCTCGTTTATTGAGATTGGGGTTGAGCCGGGGCGGGTGGATTCGCCGCCGATGTCGAGGATGTCGGCGCCTTCACTTACGAAGCGCTGTGCCTGTGCTGCTGCTGCTTCGATGTTACTGATTCCGTCACCGGAAAAAGAGTCCGGGGACACATTGATAACTCCCATAACATAGGTCCGCTCCCCCCAGTGAAACTCGGTATTACCGCATCTGGTAGTGCCGAACCGGTTCATAATCAGCCCCCCTCCCTCTTTTCAATATTATATCGCTAAAGTCAGGAAAGAGCACTTCTTCAGGATTGGTTAGTATCATCTTACTTAGGCAGGTCTGCTGCGGGTATCGCCTCCTTGACTCTGGCAACCGCCTCTGAGCCAATGGCCTCGGCGGCCTGTAAAGCACCTTCAACCGCCTCGGTCGCCGCTAATTTTTCCGGTACGCCTGACTGAATAGACAATTCTTTGGCTGTCTCTATTGTCTTGGCAGCAGCGGCCACCAGATCACCGTGTGTTTCAGCAGTCCCCTGTATGACGCCCTGGCTGGCTCCCAGTATGGCATCGTGCGGGTCTGCCCCCGCCCGGGTGGAGGCTTCCACCACACCTGTCACCACAGCAGCGGCCAGTTGTCCTGAGTCCACCGGTTTGTCATCGGCAATATGTACCGCTCCGCGTGCTGCCTGCCTTGAAATCTCTTCTCCGTGTATCCTTACCTCTGCCTTTTTACCTTTCAATACTCCATTCAGGCCGTCCTCCAGGGACTTGCTGACTTTCTTGGTTACCCGTCGGCCGCGCATGGCTGCCATGGCAGCCACCCGGCCAATCTCCGCAATTTGATAAGCAGTAACGCCCAGGGCAGCATCCAGTCCCATCGGTAGCCGCCTTAGATTACCGAAGGGGAAGTTGGCTGTCAGGTTGAAGGCGGGTACGGAACTCATGGGACGGGAGAACTCGCGAGTTGGGAACATCAGTGATTCAAGTATTACTTCGCGACTCACCTCTCCCTCCTCTCGCAGCCTTGCCAGCATGGCTAGAGTAACCAGTCCTGCAATAAAGGTGATACCGAACAAGAAATCGTAGCCCATCATATTGACAACCGGAAACTGAACCGAGCCGGTCGGGGCAATCCAGGTAAGAGTAAGGTCTAGCTGACGCGTGCCGAAGAAGATGGCCAGCAGACCGCCTACCAGAGGGCCTAAACCGGCCCCCAGATTAGTCGCCAGTGATGAGGCTGCCAGGTAGGAGGTTGCCTCCCCTTTAGGGGCCAGTTTCAAACCGATGGTACCTACGGTCAGTGTCACCCCGGCGTTGGCAATACCGGCGAATATATGCAGGATGAATAGCAGGGGTAAGGTAAGGAAGTATCTTTCCGGCATAGTGGTAAATATCCAGCCGAGAATGACCAGCAGGTAGAGCGAGGCGCATATGGAGAGGATCACCTTATTGCCGAATCTATCGACGAAATTACCCCATACCCGCAGAAATAATATATTGAAGATTTGCCCGGTGATGCTCAGGATAATCACCCATGTTAGCGATAGCCCAAGTTGCTCGAACATATAGACAGCAAAAAAGGGAACCGCGAGGTTCAAAGCAAAATTCCACGAAAACAGAAATTGTACCAGCCGCTTGAAGTTCGTGTCCCTGAAGGGTACCATGAGTCTTTGCCAGAGAGAGGTTTGAGGCCCGGTTACCGGTTGCATTAACGGTTCAGGCATGCGTGACATGAAGATGGGACTGAGCAGCCCCAGACTCAATGCTCCGAAGAGAAGGACGTAGGTATAGCCAAAGACAGCACTACCTGTGGCGGCATGATGAAGCCAGTAGTCAACAAATAGCGCGGCTGCCAGGCTGAAGGCGATGCCGGTGGCTGTAGCGAAGATTAGCCTTCTGGAAAAGAATCTCCCCAGTATCGTTTGGGGAACTAGGTCGCGGACCCAGCCATTCCAGGCGGTGTTGGTCGAGGCATGGAAAAGGCCGCGGATGGCCATCAGAGCCAGTAGTAGGGATATCGCTTTATCCCCGGGGATTGCTATGAAGGTTGGGATGAGGGCGATGGGAATCCAGAACGACTGGGCGATAAACCAGCTAATCACAGCTATCGCCTTACGCTGCCTGAATTTCTCCACGAGAGAAATGGCGGGTAGCTGCAGTATTTGCATCAGGAACGGTAGCGCCGCCAAAATGCCGATTTGCAGACTGTTGGCGCCCAGTGCCAGGGCATAAGCCACCAGGAAACCGCTGGTGGTAATGCTGTTAAAACCGAGAGATACTGTTCCTTCCAGTGTTAACCAGCGTAAACCGGAGGCTAGCTCCGCCTCGGAAATGGTGGGTTTAGGCTTGAAAGTCCGGGGGAATTTCACGGGAAATAGACCTCAGGGGGCTAATATTACGGTGCTCTCCTCTACTTCTTCGTCGAAAGAGCTGGATTTATGGCGGATCACGCTACGGCGTCCCGGTTTTTGGCTTTCGTGTTTTACTCTTCCACCCCAGCATTACCAGCAACTCTCCTACTGCAGCGTCACCCATTTCTTCCTTCATTGGCATGTTAGAGTGGATCTTGTATTTATTCTGCCGGCCTACTTTGATTTTTGTAATATATCCCTCTGCTTCAAGATCCATGATGATCCTGTGGGCAGTTCGTTCTGTTACTCCGATATTGTCTCCGATTTCTCGGGCGGTAAGATTCGGGTGCTTGGCAATGGTTGCTAAAACCAGTCCGTGATTGGTGATAAAAGTCCAATCGCCCATTTCAAACCTCCTCAAAAATAATTTTTAAAATCACCCCAAAAATACTTGACAAAGTCCCCAAAATATTTATAATTCTATTCCAGACATATATTTCTAGTCTTTTATATGTTGTATTATGTTACCAGAAAAGTAATGCGAAATCAATAGAGGTGGCCGGCTGATTAAAGTCATAAAGTTCAACTGACGGTAGTATACAGTCCGAGAGGACTAATTACAGCTAATTTTTTAAATGGGGGGTTAGTTGAAGCATCTGCATTTGAGGAGGAATAGCGAATCGAGAACATTACCGGATGCGGCACAAAAGTATCTGAGGCGGCAGTTTATGCTTCAGAACGAATATGTTGACAAGCTCAGGTGTTTTGAGATGGATGGCATCTTCCGTGAGCGACCGGTAAAGCGTATCCGTGTCTTTAACCCCGCCCTGGCTAAAAAGAACCGGGTAGCTATTCGTACTAATTCAGACCTGGAGCTTCATCCTGAGGTACTGGTCTTTGAGGGACATATTGATGCGGAGGATAAAATTTACTTTGCCGATCGGCGAGCGATGATGCGCAAGATGGAGGAATCATAGTGCGGTATCGGTGGACTAACAGGGTTATTTGAGTATTTTACCGTTATAGAACGGGGAAAAGGAGATAGGAAACAGAGTGAACACATCAGCAAGGGCTATAAAAGACCGGCCAGTAATCGGATGTAAAGAAAGATCAGATAGGGCAGAAAATAGCGGGGGTGTCGTCGAAGACGAACCTCCCGGTAAAGCCGATACCTTCGGCAATTGCGCAGAGGAACCACCAAGTAAGACCGCCACCAACAGAGACAGGTTTTTCGGTAATGTACCGGACAGTAACTGGAACGACTGGAGGTGGCATTTTCGTAACCGCATCACTACTGTTGATAAACTGGCTGGCTTTATCCCGCTGTCCGGTAGTGAGAAGGCTCAGATCAAGCTGGTCACCATGAAGTACCCCCTTTCCGTGACCCCCTATTATCTCTCGCTGATCAACCCGGACGATCCGGAAGACCCGATTAGGAAACAGGCGATACCATCTATCCTGGAGATCACTATGGGGATGGTGGGTCTGGAAGACCCTCTTGATGAGATGAGGGATTCGGTAGTGCCAGGTCTGGTTCACCGCTACCCCGACCGGGTCTTGATGGTGCTTACCGATATCTGTCCTATGCTCTGCCGGCACTGTACCCGTAAGCGAGAGTGGCGGAACGGCGGTTGGGTACGTAATCCCGCCGAGGTTGAAGCCATGCTTGACTATATTCGCCACCATGAAGCCATCAGGGATGTCATCATATCGGGCGGTGACCCCTTGACGCTTTCCACGCCTCATCTGGAGGGGGTCATCTCTAAAATCAGAGCTATTAAACATGTGGAGATCATCCGTATCGGGACTAGATTTCCGGTAGTGCTCCCGCAGCGTATTGACGATGAGCTGTGTGCGATGCTGTCCCGGTACGGTCCGATATGGCTCAACACGCATTTTAATCACCATCAAGAAATCACCCCGGAAGCGGCGGCGGCCTGCGACCGGTTACTCCGTAGCGGTATTCCGGTCAACAACCAGTCGGTGCTCTTGCGCGGAGTGAATGACAGCGTGGCGGCTCAGATGAAGCTGTGCCACGGACTACTCAGAATTAAGGTGCGCCCCTACTATCTGTTCCAGTGTGACGAGGTGCAGGGTACCGAGCACCTGCGCACCCCGGTTGATGCTGGTATCAGCATTATTGAAGGGCTACGCGGACATACCTCAGGGCTGGCGGTACCTACCTTTGTGATAGACTTACCTCAGGGGGGTGGCAAGGTGCCCGTACAGCCAAACTATGTCCTGACAAAGAAGAAGGGAGAGCTGCTGCTGAGAAACTACGAGAGACGCTTCTTCCGTTACCGCAATCTGAAAGTACCGGCAGATCTGGAGCCGGAGCCGGCACCGGAGGTAATAAGTCCTTTAAGCGGTTCTGATTCCGGCTTACTGGTAGAAACGGGGGCCTAATCCGGGGGTTAGTGATGCGTATTGGTCTGGCCTATGATCTTAAAGAGGTTATCAATCCGGAGGCGGATGGTCCTGAGGATGCCCTGGAAGAGTATGATTCCGGTGAGACGATTGATCTGATTAGCACGGCGTTTAAATCAGCCGGTCATTCGGTAGTCAATATGGGCGGGGGATCTGATTTTCTTCTTAATATTCTCAGGGAAAGAGTTGACCTGGTCTTCAACATAGCTGAGGGTAGGGGTAACTACCGAAGCCGGGAGGCCCAGGTGCCCTCCGTTCTGGAGATGCTGGACATCCCTTACTCCGGTTCTGATCCTCAGTGTCTGGCGATTTGCCTCGATAAGCCCCTTACCAAGCAGTTGATTAAAGCCGCGGGTGTCCCTACTCCGGCCTGGCATGTTATTGATACTCCGGAGCATCTATCAGCGGTGTCCTGGAACGGACTAGCCTACCCGGCGATTATCAAGCCCGCTTACGAGGGTTCAAGCAAGGGCATTCATGTTGGCTCTCTGGTAAGCAACCCGGAGGAAGCAGTTGAGGTGGTAGGGCGTCTTCTTAAATGCTATCGGCAGCCGATGATGCTGGAGGAGTTTATTCCCGGTGATGAGGTCACTGTAGGTGTAGTCGGTAATACACCGCCCGCAGTACTGGGTATGATGAGGATAGTGCCCAAGAAAAAGGTTGACCATTTTGTCTACTCGCTTGAGGTGAAGCGTGACTACCTCAATCTGGTTGACTACGAGTGCCCGGCCCGTCTTGAAGAAGATGTCTTAGCGGAGATAGCGGCATCCAGCCTTAAGGCCTTTTCCGTGCTGGGGTGCCGGGACTTTGCCCGGTTGGACTTTAGAGTTGGCCCGGATAGAATACCCTATTTTATTGAGGTAAACCCTCTGCCCGGGCTTGGTACATACAGCGACCTGATTATCATGGCACTCAAGCTGGGCTGGCGTTATGAGGAACTCATCGACACTATACTCAGGGCGGTGGTAAAGAGATATCCGCAATGCGTGCTGGCTCGGTGAGAGGGTATGGTATCAAGGAGACGTATTGCAGTTGTCTATAACGAGCCCTCCCCCTCGCGTTACGATACCACCGGGGAAGAAAAGGCTGCTCTGGGTGTTCTGGAGTCGGTGGAGGCGGTCAGCCGTGCTCTTCTTGACCTTGGCTATGACACCCTCAATATTCCGCTGGCCTCTCCTATCGAGGCAGCCCGGGAAAAGCTCGGGTCTTTGAAGGTAGATCTGGTCTTCAATCTCTTCGAAGGCTTTTGTGGGCAGCCGGAGACCGAAGCGATGGTACCCGATTTTTTAGCCGGGCTTGGTATAGCTTACACCGGCTGCCCGGCTAGCGCGCTAAAAGTAGCCCTGGATAAGGCTAAGTCCAAGCAGATTATGAAAGCGGCTGGAATCAAGACGCCCGATTCCCAGCTGCTTACTTCCGAGGCTCTCTCCCGGTTTAACCTGGGTTATCCCTGTATCGTCAAGCCCCGTGGTGAGGATGCGAGCCACGGTTTATCTCAAGCCAGCGTGGTGAATGACCTTAAGTCACTGGCAGGTCAGGTTAGCAAAGTGTGCCAGTTCTATGGCGGTGAAGCGCTGGTAGAAGAGTTTGTTGATGGGCGGGAGTTCAATGCTACCGTTCTCGGCAACGGCGGTGGTGTCGTACTACCCGTATCGGAAATCGTCTATTCACTGCCTTCGGACATGCCTCGAATTCTTACCTTCGCTGCTAAATGGGAACCGGAAAGCCGGTACTTCAAGGGAACGAAGAATATCTGTCCCGCCCAAATTTCCTCTACCACTCAGCAGTATATTACCGGAACGGCACGCAGGGCTTTCTTGCTGCTGTGCTCCTGGGGCTATGCCAGGGTGGACATGCGTTTAGATAGAGAAGGTGAGCTCAACGTAATCGAGGTGAATCCAAACCCCGATATCTCCCCCGGTTCTGGAGCCGTGCTTCAGGCTGAAGCCGCCGGGATGAACTACACCCAGTTCATAGATAAGATTACCCGGCTTGCTTTTAAGAAGGGTTAGTCATGACAGTCAGTATGAGACCTATGACCCGGGATGATAAGCCGGAAGTAATCAGGCTGCTTAAGGCTACGCCGGAGTTTGAGCCGTCTGAGGTGGTGGTAGCGGAAGAAGTTATCGATTGCTACCTTGACCGACTGTCCGGATCAGGGTACCACGTTCAGGTAGCGGTAGCAGAGTCGGAGGTGGCCGGCTATGTCTGCTACGGGCCCACCCCAATGACTGAAGGCACCTGGGACCTTTACTGGGTGGCGGTCTCCGCTGAGAGGCAGGGTGGAGGTATCGGTAGTGCCTTAGTTAAACTGGCTGAAAACGAGGTAAGAAGCGCCGGGGGGAGGCAGATTCTTATTGAGACATCATCCAAGCCGGGGTATGAAAAAACGAGGCGTTTTTACTTCAGCCGGGGTTATCAGATAGTCGGCTGTATCCCTGATTTCTATACGTCCGGGGATGATAAGCTTGTACTCCGAAAACTATTGGTGTGATACCCCGGGGCGCAATCCGAAGATCAGGATTATTGATATAATAGTGTTGCGGCGTCGAAAAAAAGCGGGATAAGAGCGTGTTTAGAATTCGTAGAGTTTACGACAATGTAACTCCGCTGAACGAAGAAGCAATTGGCCAGGTTCAGGAAATCCTCCGCACCCAGTTTCCTGGTCTGTCCCGGAGGGACATTGCCAAATTACCCCAACAACTGCGCAACCCTTTGAAGTATCGCTTTCGTGCCATTCTCTTTGTGGCCGAGGACTCGAAGGATAGGGTGATGGGTTTTGCCATTCTCTTTCACGAGCCGGTGCTTAACTTTGGCTTCCTCGATTTCATATCCGCGGCCGAACGAGAGACTGGTAAGGGTATTGGCAGTGCCCTCTACGAGAGGGTTTGTGAAGAAGCCCTCTTCCTGAAAACGGTCGGGCTTTTCCTGGAGTGCCTGCCGGATGATCCCAAGCTGTCACGTAACCCTGAAATCAGAAAGCAGAATGTCGCTCGGCTGCGCTTCTATGAAAGATACGGTGCCAGGCCGATTGCCAACACCGCTTACGAAACCCCTCTAGAACCTGGAGGCGATAATCCCCCTTACCTGGTTTATGATGACCTGGGCCAGGGTAGACCTCTGGGGCGAGATGAAGCACGTGCTATTGTCCGGGTGATTCTGGAACGAAAGTATAAGGGTGTCTGCCCTCAGAACTACATTGAGATGGTGGTCGAGTCGTTTCAGGATGACCCGGTAAAACTGAGAAAACCGAGGTACGTAAGGAAGAAGCCGCCGGTACCGGTCAGGATTTCCCCGCCGCTTGACAAACGCATCAGGCTGGTTATCAACGACCGACACGCCATTCATCATGTCGAGGAGCGTGGCTACGTTGAATCTCCGGTAAGGATAAGCTCGATTCTGGAGGAGCTTGAGACCACCCGGCTTTTTCACAAGGTCAGCCCCCGGCACTTCGCCGAAAAACGAATCAAGGCAGTCCACCGCAGCCAGTTTGTTGACTACCTGAAGAAAGTGTGCACTAACCTCGACCCGGACAAGTCCATTTATCCCTACGTCTTTCCGATTCGTAATGTCGCCCGCCCTCCCAAGGAGCTTTCCATCCGGGCAGGCTATTATTGCATCGATACCTTTACGCCGATAAATCGGAATGCCTATCTGGCAGCCAGAAGGGCGGTAGACTGTGCTCTGACTGCAGCGAAAGAGATTCTGGACGGGTACCGTCTGGCTTATGCCCTGGTCAGGCCGCCCGGTCACCATGCCGAAAGGCGTGCTTTCGGCGGCTTCTGTTACTTTAACTCGGCGGCCGTAGCTGCCGAGTATTTGAGTGTTCATGGTAAGGTTGCCATACTGGATATTGACTATCACCACGGCAATGGACAGCAGAATATATTCTACGAGCGTGCCGATGTCTTGACCGTATCTATTCACGGCCACCCCAATTTTGCCTATCCCTACTTCAGTGGTTTTGAAGGCGAGGAAGGTGCCGGCCCCGGCAAGGGGTATAATGTCAATATTCCTCTCCCTGAGAATGTCAGTAATGAACGCTATCTCAATGTGCTGGGTCGAGCACTGGGGCGAGTAGCCAGATTCAGACCCAAATTTCTCATCGTTACCCTTGGACTGGATACGGCTAAAGAAGACCCGACGGGTAGCTGGAGCTTACAGGGCGAGGATTTCCAGACTATAGGAAAGATGATTGGCTCGCTCCATTATCCGACCATTGTCGTCCAGGAAGGAGGCTACGATACCAGGGTGCTCGGTATCAATGCCCGCCACTTTTTCGAAGGGCTCTGGACCGGTTCTTTCACCTTACCCCCGCGCTCCGGCAGGAAAAAGCCGGCGATGGAATAGTATCGGGGTGACTTGATGGGCCAGGGTGGTATTGTCGGCTTCTACAGCTGCCCGGATTGTTGCTGTTACCATCGTTATCCTGAACCACACAAAAATGACATTTGTGCATCCACTCGGGCAAACTCCAGTCTTGAGCACAACGCTCAGCATTCAGTTGGAGGCACAGTGATTTGATAGGCTTATGACAGGATGTTAGACTACTACGGTAATGATGATTGGGTGCTTTTACCTGAATTTGGTGTCTATTTCCCCATCTACGCCACTTAAAGAGGATGATAATGTAGTATTGGTATGAACAAAAGAGAATTTGTAGCTAGTATAGTAATTATTGTTGCAGGCATAATGGCCTTGTTAATTGCAGGAGTACTGTTCCAAGAGAGGGGGACCACACCCGCCACGGAGCAGTATCTTCGACCGGAAGGATGGACAGAAGAAACTCACGGTGACGATGTAGATCCGAACTATAAAATTGTCTTCCCCCAGGATCAAGTTAACCGGATGAAGATCACTATTTCCCCGGATGATTGGGAAGCAATGCAGGCAAATATGACCGATCTACTGGGTGCCCCCGGAACCAACCAGCAGGTTGACACGAAACCGGAGAGCCCTATCTGGGTACCGGCTAAGATTGAATTCAACGGTCTGATTTGGAACAACGTTGGTATCCGCTACAGGGGCAGTTCGACACTTATAAAGTGGGGCAGTGGCACACTGAAGATACCTTTGAGGTTTAACTTCGATAAGTTTGAGGATAAATACCCTGAAATCAAAAACCAGCGGTTCCATGGTTTCAAGAAGCTGGCGATGGCGAATGCTATCTTTGACCCGACGTATATGCGTGACGTTATCATGTCCGACGTTCTGGCAGAAGCGGGTTTAGTAGCCGCTGAGACCGCCTATTACGAAATCGTCATGGACTATGGTGAAGGTCCGGTTAACCTTGGTCTTTATGTGGCGATAGAGGTCATTGAGCATACAGTCATTGAGCGTTACTTTGGTGATAAATCAGGCAATATCTACAAGGGACAAAGCGTGGGGGTTAGCCTGGCAGAAGGTACATTCGATTTGATTCGACACGGCTTCGTGAAGAAAAACAACGAAACTGAAGCTGATTGGGGTGATATTGAAAAATTGTATGCCATCCTCCATTCGAAAGAGCGTATATCTGATCCTGAGGCCTGGCAGGAAAGTCTGGAGTCGGTATTTAACGTAGACGTCTTTCTCAAGTGGCTGGCTATCAGTGCTGTCATCGAGCACTGGGATACGTACGGGGACAGGCCAGATAATTTCTACCTCTATAATGATCCTGACAGCGAGTTGCTTACCTGGATATCCTGGGACCATGATATGATACTGGGCATAGTGGGTGAGGGGAAAAGCAGCGCATCCCTGGGTAGAGAGGAGATAGGGCGGGACTGGCCGTTGATTCGCTACCTGCTGGATGACCCAATCTACTACAACCGCTACGTAGATTATATCCGGGAAACGATTGAGGGGCCTTTTGACCCGGCTAAGCTGGAGGTAAAGTGCAGGACATTGGCAGAATTGATTGCTCCCTATATTGCGGAAGAATCCGGTGAGGCTGCTTTTGAATCGGGCGTTGAGAGGTTAATCAACCGTATTTACGAGCGTTATCAGGTGGCCGGGGATTTTCTGGATACTTGGAGGTAGACAAGTTGGCAGTGCAATTACACGATGTGTCGCTTGGTACTATAGATATATTGCCGGAGAGGTTTGAACGTAAGTATTATTTGGTACCTGAAGAAGCCGGTATCGCTTATGGGCTTCTTCGGCACATGTGTCTACCGGCTAGAGAATATTTTTCCGAACAGATAAATAGTCTTTACTTCGATACTGCCGGCCTGGAACAGCATGAAAGGTCCGCTGCGGGTGACTATAACAAAGATAAGGTACGCATCCGCTGGTACGGTGAGGATAGGGATATGAATGGAATGCGGTCCGTGTTCATTGAACTGAAATCGAGGCGGGGTTTCACCAGTACCAAGCAACGACTGAAGTTATCCGTACCGGCCGTGAGTTTGACGCCAGGTAATCTTGTCAGAGGCATTGTCCCTATAACCCTGCTGATGGATACCCTGGCAAGATTTGGCTATTTCCCGCACGAGATGCTCCACCCGGTAATCAAGATATCCTACTGGCGTCATCGCTTTAGCGAGATTATGACCGGGCAACGGGTTTCGCTTGATTGTCATATTCGTTCTACGATGGTAATGCCAGGACAAGGTAATGGTGAAAAGGAGCTGGAGTTACCCGGCGGTATTATAGAGATTAAAGGATTGGCTATGGATCTTCCTGTCAGTTTGATACGAATGAGGACGTTATATGTAGATTGGACTAGATTCTCCAAATATTCCTCGTGTATCGATTCGCACCTCGAAGAGCCCGGCTCTATGGGGCGCCTGTCACCCTCAGGGAGAATAACCCAACTATAGTCAGCTATGATAACATGATAATACTAGGAGGAATAAATGCCAGAGGGATTTGATCTATTTGCATCCTTACCAGAAATGAGAGAGGCCATTATACCCCTCGGATTCTCGATGTTAGGGGCTGTCATTACCTATTTGATATATAACCTGTTTTACGGCTCTAGCCATATCGGGGCCGGTGTACATCGCACCTTTCTTGTCGGTGGCCCTGTTATCACAATGATATTCCTGGTTATCCAGACCTCTATACCACTCGGTCTAGGGTTACTCGGAGCACTTGCCATAGTGCGTTTCCGAACGCCGGTAAAAGACCCAGCCGAGATAGGATTTCTACTTCTGTTGATTGCTTCCTCGCTAGGGGCCGCAACCGGTAACTACCTGATAACTGCTTTAATGTTTATTATTGTCTTCGGTGCTCTAGGGGTACACAGGTTAATAAGCAACCGGGTTACTCTATTGGGAAGAGGACATCTGATGATCGCTGTTGACCGAGGCTCTTTTCCATCAATAGAGAAGAAGCTGATGGCCTTCCTCTCGGAGAAGCTTACAGGCTTGCATCTGGAGACTATATCCACTATTGATGATCGGATTAGCCTAAATTACCAATACAAACGTCGGGCAGATTTCGACTGGCCGGCTTTTATAAATGAGTTAAACCAGATTGCAGGGACGTCGGGGATTGAGGTTTTCGTGAGCTAATACCGGCTGAAATCGAAAGCGTGGGCGGTTATGAGGTCATTTAGTACTTAGATACCCCTATTTCCTCCATTTTCCCTGTGACGGTAAATACTATACGTTCGCAGATGTTGGTTACTCTATCGGCGCTGCGCTCCAGGTTGTGAGCTACCCAGATAAGCCGGGTGGCTCTGGTAATGGTCTTGGGGTCCTCGGCCATAAAGGTGAGTAGCTCTCGGAAAACCTGGGAATACAGATTATCCACGTCGTCATCTTCAGCAGCGACCCGGCGTGCCGTTTCGGTGTCATTGTTGATAAAGGCATCCAGGCTCTGTTTCAGCATACTGATAGTCTTTTCAGCCATACGGGGGATGTCGACCAGCGGCTTAAGCGGCGGCTCGTCTCCTATCATCAACACTATCTTGCTGATACCTTCGGCATGATCACCGATCCGTTCCAGCTCGGCGATGATATTGAGTACGCCGATAATAATACGCAGGTCGCTGGCCATCGGCTGCTGGGTAGCGATCAGTCCGATACAGTCGCCTTCTATACCGAATCGCTTACTGTTTATCTTCTGGTCATCTTTAATAATCTGGTGAGCGAGGGACAAGTCTCTGTTCTTGAGCGCTTCGATGGACCGCTCGAGTGCTTTTTCTGCCATGCTTCCCATCGCCATAACGTCGTCCTGAATCGCCCTCAGCCTTCTGTGAAAAACCGTTCTCGTTTCCATTATTAACCCCTCCTGGTATTTAACCGAACCTGCCGGTAATATAGTCTTCCGTACGTTTATCTCTGGGATTTGTGAATAGAGTTGATGTGGCGCCGTATTCCACCAGTACCCCGGCTCTATCCTCTGCCATCATGAGAAAAGCGGCCATATCCGATACCCGTGCTGCCTGTTGCATATTATGGGTGACGATAACCACAGTATAGTCTTCAATCAAAACCCTCATCAGGTCCTCAATTTTTAGTGTCGCTACCGGATCGAGGGCGCTGCAGGGTTCGTCCATCAGGATTACCTCGGGCTCCACCGCCAGGACCCGGGCAACGCACAGCCTTTGTTGCTGCCCCCCAGATAGCGCCAGGGCAGAATTGGCTAATTTGTCTTTCACCTCGTCCCACAGGGCTGCCTGACGCAGACTTCTCTCGACAATTTCTTCAAGCTTACCCCGGTTCTTCATGCCGTGTCGTCGTGGGCCATAGGCCACGTTTTCGAATACAGACATGGGGAAAGGATTCGGTTTTTGGAATACCATGCCTACCCTTTTCCTGAGATCGACGACGTCGATAGACTCCTGATATATTGATATGCCTTCAAGCTCCACGCACCCTTCTACCCTGACATTGGAAATAAGGTCATTCATCCGGTTAAAAACACGCAGGAAAGAAGATTTCCCGCAACCGGAAGGTCCGATGATAGCCGTAATCGCCTTTTCCGGTATTTCCAGAGTAACGTCCCTTAATGCCTGGAAGGAACCGTAGTAAAGGTTTAGCTGTTCCGTTCTTAGTTTTACCCGGTTATTCCGGCTCATCTTGCTATCATTTGATACCGCTAAGTTTACACTCATTAGCTGTGACTCCTTCGCCCGGACCTTGATCTTATAACGGCAGAAGCAATATTGAAGGCTAGAACTACTCCCAGCAGTACCAGGGCAACACCCCACATCGTGCCCTTGGGCATACCGGGAACGTGAGCTGCCACAGTGTAAAGGTGGTAAGGGAGGGCCATAAAGCGGTCGAAGAGCGACTGCGGCAGACCGGGAACCAGAAAAGCAGCCCCCACTACTAATATCGGGGCCGTCTCTCCTGCCGCTCGAGAAATGGCCAGGATGACCCCGGTGAGAATTCCCGACCAGGCCTGAGGCAACACCACGTGCCTGATCGTCTGCCACCTGGTAGCCCCGATAGCCAGACTCCCCTCCCGGTATTCCCGCGGTACTGCCAGCATGGCTTCTCTGGAAGTTGTCACCACCATTGCCAGTGCCTGACAGGCCAGGGTTAGACTGGCCGAAATTAGCGACATGCCGAATTGGAATGTCATCACAAACAGGCCTAAGCCGAAAAGCCCGTAAACGATACTGGGAACACCGGCCAGGTTGAGGATGGCCAGGTTAATAATGCGGGTTATCCGGTTGTCTTTAGCATACTCGGAGAGGTAAATACCGGCCGATACGCCTATCGGCAGGGAGAATAAAACCGTACCCAGCATAAGTAAGAAAGTGCCTATCAGGGCCGGGAATATGCCTCCGGCCTTGCCTGCCTCTGTCGGAGGCTGAGTAAGAAACGCCCAGTCGATTACTCCGGCGCCATTAGCGATTATGTAGATGATGATAAACGATACGATGGCTATGACGACGATGGTAGCCAGGCCCAATAGCCCGAAGGCAGCGCGCTGTGAAAATTGACGTGATGATCGTGGACTATTCATCTGATCGCTACCTCGCAAACCTTCGTTTTTGACGTTCCAGAACCCTGCTGGCGATAAGGTTAACCCCCAGTGTAATGAAGAATAAGACCAGGCCGATGGCAAATAGTGCCTGGTACTGTAGGCCACCACGTACGGCATTGCCGATTCCGGAGGCAATGGCTGCCGTCATCGGCATCATCGGTTCGGTTGGTGATTGGGGTACTGCCAGAGCACCGCCGGCTACCATTAGGACCGTCATTGTCTCACCGATAGCACGACCTACACCCAGCATCACGGCTGCGGTAATACCGGATAAGGCGGCCGGTATAGATACGTGTCTGATTGTTTCCCACCGAGTTGCGCCGAGAGCATAGGATGCCTGCTTGAAATCATCGGGGACAGCTCGCAGAGCATCTTCAGAAACGCTGATAATAATGGGCAGACTCATCATCGACAACATGATCGCTGCGGAAAATCCGGTCAGCCCGGTATTGAGGTTAAAGGTGCTCTGAACCAGCGGCGACAATATCATGAGACCGATAAAACCCATCACTACCGATGGTATCCCCGCCAGCAGTTCAACGAGGGGTTTTACCATGTTTCTTACCCTCGGTGAAGCGACCTCAGCAAGGTAAGCAGCACAGGCGATTCCGATAGGTATCGCAATCGCTGTTGATACCATAGTGACGATCATCGTGGATACCAGGAATGGCAATATGCCGAAGGTGGGCGGCTCGGATACCGGGTACCACTTGGCTCCTGAGAAAAACTGCCACGGATTCGTGTGAAGAAAAATCGGCGCACCTTCTCGTATCAGAAAGAAGACGATCCCCAGTAGAATTACTATGGCCAGTATTCCGGCAAGGAGAATCCACCCCTCGATGAACCTCTCGCCCGAACGCCGACGCCGCAGCCCCCCGACTTTACCGGCTGCGGCGATGACAGCTGATATGCTTCGCATTAGCATATTTCCCCTCTACTTTATGGCAGCGGGACGTAGCCCACTTCATTTACCTTTAGCTGACCTTCTGCCGAAAGGCAGTAGTCGATGAAAGCCTTGATGATACCCTCCGGCTCGCCATCAGTATAGTAGAGTAGCGGCCTGGCAATAGGATATGTTCCATTCAGAGCTGTTTCCACACTGGGGAGAATACCGTTGTCATTGGTAGTAATCTTAATACCCAAGGGCTTCACTTCATCCGTGAGATAGCCTAATCCGGGGTAAAAGATGGCATTAGGGTTGCCGGCCGTTTCCGACACTCCCCCTTCAGTCGATGGCAGCATCAGTACATCAGGTCCATACTCCAGGCTCTTGTCTTCGGTAGGCAGTCCCTGCATCTGTACCACGTGCTCCTTGAAGAAGACATGGGTACCGGAGTTGGTATCCCGTGAAATAGCCACGATTTCGGCATCGTTACCACCGAGTTCACTCCAGTTAGTTATCCGGCCGGCATAGATAGCTGAAATCTGGGCGATGGTCAACTCGGATACCGGGTTGGACGGATGCACTACTACCGACAGGGCATCGGTAGCTACATGAATCTCGTAGGGGTATACCCCCTTTGACTCAGCCTGTTCAATCTCTAGCGATTTGATCTTGCGTGATGCCTGACATACTTCGGTAGTACCGTCTATCAGGGCTGCTATACCCGCTCCGGAACCGGGACCGCTGACAGAGATTCTCACACCGGGATTTATCGTCATGAAGTCCTCGGCCCATACCGAGGTAATGGGTGTTACCGTATTTGACCCGACTATACTGAAGGTGCCGGATAGCTCTGTACCCGGTGATGGAGTGACTGGCGCTGGCCCGGGGTTGCCGGCACAACCGGACAGGCTAAGACCGCCTACCAGCAAGGTTGATAAGATTAACCACTTATGCCATTTCTTGATTCTCAATTATATTTATCCTCCTTTATCCTTTAACCCCATCATAGCAGGCGGAGTTTAAGACGAGTTTAAGCGCCTGTTAAATTTCTGTTAAATCTGATGGGGTCTAAAGAAGAGGCAGGGTAAAACTGAAGACAGAACCTTTTTCCTCCTCGCTCCGGGCTGAAATCTTGCCTCCGTGAGCCTGTACTATATGCTTGGCAATGGCCAGACCTAACCCGGTACCGCCACCCGAACGCGACCTGTCTGCCTTGTAGAATCTTTCGAAAACGTGCGGTAAATCTTTCTCGGCAATCCCTATCCCATTATCAGCGATACTGACCGAAACACTCGAGCCCTCTTGTCTGATTGAAATCGTTACTTCGCTTCCCTGCGGGCTGAACTTAACGGCGTTATGGATCAGATTAGTCATTACCTGTCGAATTCGTTCTCTGTCGACATTGACGGGCGGCAGATTCTCGGTGAGATCGGTGGTAATAGCAATACCCTGCCGCTCGGCGTAGGGGCTCAACCGGGCCACGACCTCTTTCAGCAGCTGGTTAGGCTCCGTCTTCTCCAGATTCAGCTCGGCTTTCCCGGTCTCAATACGTGATAGCTCGGTGAGCTCGGCCACTATCTGTGTCATACGGTCTACTTCACCGTCAATGCTGGTTAGAAAGCCTCTAACCACTTCCTGATCATCGACAGCGCCGTCTTTGAGTGTTTCCACGATTGCTTTGATGGTGGTTAACGGCGTCCTTAACTCGTGGGAGATGTTGCCCACCAGTTCTCGCCGCATTGTCTGCAGGTTTCTCAGTTCGGTGAGGTCCTGGAACAAAACCAGTGCTCCGGTCGGTCTGTTGATATTAAGGGGTATCGCTATAATCCGGAGAAATCGACCGGGCGTTCCTACCTCAATTTGAGCGGTCTGTTCGCTTTTTGTCTTGAGGCATAATCCTAAAAGCTCGTCTATTTCGTAATCGCGGACAACCTCTATGAATTGCCGGCCCAAAGCCTTGTTCTTCTTGAATCCTAACAGCCTTTCGGCGGCTGGATTGACGAGTATAATTTCTCCTCCGTCATCTGTTATTATGATACCGTCTGCCAGGCTGGACAGGATGGCCGATAGCTTATTTCTCTCATCGGATATTGCGCCCATCGTCTTTTTTAAATGCAATGACATCTCGTTGAAAGCCTGTGCCAGTTGTCCTGATTCATCACCGGCAGGGATATCGATTTTTTGATCGAGCTCTCCTGCGGCAATTCTTCTGGCTGCCCTGGTAACCTCTTTTATGGGCTGTGTCGTTGCCCGGGCGATGAATAGCCCGGCTAATACAGCCACCGCGCCGGCGATCACGGTTGCCACTATAATAGTATTGGTCACCCTGCTTATGGTACCGTCGACTTCCGTCATGGGTAACGCGACACGGGCTACCCCGAACACCTGCTCTTGATCGGTGATCGGCACCGCAACATACATCAACCGCTGGCCGAGTGTAGTGCTGAAACGAATGCTCTCCCCCCGCCCCGTCTCCAGAGCATCTATTACTTCAGTGCGGCCGGCGTGATTCTCCATAGTCCGGGGGTCTTCTTGAGAATCACCGAGCACCGTGCCATCCCGGGCGATAATGGTAACTCTGGTTTCAATACGCTCTCCCAGTGTCTTGCTTAGCTCGTCGAGGCTATTATCTTCGGAGTTCAATAAGATAGGGCGGCTGGTCTCGGCAATAAGCATGGCTTCAGCCTCGAGTCTGATGCGCAGGTTATCGGTTTGAGTTTCTCTAACCGAGCTAACCAGATAGAATCCCAGGCCGACCATGCTGCCCAGAATAAGCAAGACGAATGGTACTGCTATTCGCCATTGAATACTGCGGAACACCTTCAATCCTCTAGTTTATAGCCCACGCCTCTTACCGTAATAAGATGCTCGGGTTTTCCCGGATCGGCCTCTACTTTCTCTCTGAGCCAGCGGATATGGACGTCTACGGTGCGTGTTTCTCCCTGATAATCATAACCCCAAACTTTTTCCAGAAGCTGCTCCCGGCTAAAGACTATTCCTTTATTCTCAGCCAGGAAGAGCAGCAGGTTAAACTCCATCGTTGTCAGCTTTAATGCCAGGCCTCTAATGCTTACCTGGTGCCGCATTTTGTCAATCTCTAGCTCACCCGCTCGAATAAACATTTCCTGCTTTGACGGTTTCGTCTCGACCATCTCGGATCGCCGCAACATCGCTCGAATGCGAGCCAGGAGCTCCCTCATACTGAAAGGTTTGGTAAGATAATCATCAGCCCCGACTTCGAGGCCGACGATTTTGTCGATCTCGCTGTCTTTGGCGGTAAGCATTAGAATGGGCGTCGTCATCTCTTGGCGCAGGATACGGCATACGTCAAATCCATCGATCTCCGGCAGCATTACATCGAGCAGAATAATGTCCGGCTGTTTTTGTCGTGCCGCCTCAAGCGCCTGGCTGCCGTCAAGTGCGGTAATAACATGATATCCTTCTTTGGTTAGGTTAAATTTGAGGACATCGAGTAAGGCCCTGTCATCTTCTACTATCAGTACAGTTCTTTCCGCCATGCTGCCCAGTCCTGGCCGTCCGCTTAACTATACGTTAGCATACCACAGCCGGCTGTATGCTTAAAGAACACGAAAACGTTATCAACCTTTTTTATAAAATTTGACACAGAATTCCCGTGTTGATATCTTAAATATAAGAGTGGTTCGATCATATTAGTGGAGTTAATGAAAATATGGGACTGAAACTAGCTGGTAAACCATGGTTTTGGTTATTCGTTGGCTGTCTGCTGGCTCTCTTGTCGTTGCCGCTGGTCTCGGCTAAGCCGGCTTATGGCTGAGGCTGCAGCAGCGGTGGGTCGTCGAGTTCGACGGCGGAATATTTAGATTTAGACGTTGGCCCGGCAGGCAGTGGCTCAATAGCATTAAACGGGTCTTCCCTGGAAGCTTTTCCGGCCAGTCATCGGTTCTATGGCAGGGAGTTTGTTGATCTCGAGGCAATACCGGCTCCGGGATATTACTTTAACAACTGGAGCGGCGATTTAACCGGTACTGAGAACCCGGTATCAGTTAATGTTACTCATGATTCTCTCATCGTGGCCAACTTTTCCCCGATAGTGCATACCCTCTCTCTTGAGGTAGACGGCAGCGGATCTATCCAGCCTGCGGCTGGAGCTTATCAGTATAATGAGGGTGAAGTTGTCACCATCAAGGCCGTTCCGAATCAGGGCTGGCAGTTTGACGGGTGGAGCGGCGGAGTAACTAACCCCGACTTGACCACGACGACTGTCACTGTGAGTTCGGATAAGACCGTTACCGCCGAATTTACCCCGATAGTGCATAACCTCTCTCTAGGGGTAGACGGCAGCGGATCTACTAAACCGGTGGTGGGAACCCACCGGTACCGTGAGGGTGACGTGGTTACCGTTATAGCCATTACCGGTGAGGGCTGGCGGTTTGACGGGTGGAGCGGTGATGTAACCAACTCCGAATCGGCCGTGACGACGGTCACTGTCAGTTCGAACAAGACCGTTACCGCCAACTTTACCCCGATAGTGCATACCCTCTCTCTGGGGGTAGACGGCATCGGGTCTATCCAGCCTGCGGCTGGAGCTCACGAGTACAATGAGGGCGATGTGGTCACCATCACAGCCACTCCGGGTGAGGGCTGGCAGTTTGACGGGTGGAGCGGTGATGTAGCCGACTCTAAATCGGCCGTGACGACAGTCACCGTGAGTTCGGATGAGACCGTTACCGCCAACTTTACCCCGATAGTGCATACCCTCTCTCTGGGGGTAGACGGTATCGGGTCCGTCCAGCCTGCGGCTGGAACTCACGATTACAATGAGGGCGATGTGGTCACTATCACAGCCACTCCCGGTGAGGGCTGGCAGTTTGACGGGTGGAGCGGTGACGTAGCCGACTCTAAATCAGCCGTGACGATAGTCACCGTGAGCTCGGATAAGACCGTTACCGCCAACTTTTCCCAGGCTGAACCGTCCTGGTGGAGGGCTCTTCATACCATCTATGATAAGGCCATGGCGATGTTCAGATCGCTGGGTGATTGATGTTAAGTAAGCGCAGAACATCAGGTTCATGATTCATAGTTGAGTGTTAAACCGGCTTCGCTTCCCGTTTCCTGTTTTTCAGCTTCAAAAAGCCGAGAGTAATCAGGAATACCCCGCCGCCGACCAGAATTATGGTGGCTCCCGAGGGCAAATCGACGGCGTAGGAAAGCCATAGTCCCCCGAAGGTAAAGCCGATCCCCAGCCCGACAGCCAGCATCATCATTTTCCTCAGATTGCTGGTGAAGCGGCGTGCCATTGCCGCCGGTATCGTCAGCAGGGCGATAATGAGAATGATGCCGACGATTCTAATCAGCAGCACCACGGTTAGGGCAATTAAGCACAGCAGTGTCAGATACAGGCGTTCTACGGGCAGTCCCACCACCCTGCCGAATTCTTCATCGAACGAAAGCGCGGCAAATTCCTTATAGAGCAGGCTGACTACCAGGATTATGACCCCGTCCAGGGCAATCATCAGTAACAGGTCCGAAGCGGGTACTGTTAAGATATTGCCGAACAGGTAGCTGAAGAGGTCCGGGGCATAGCCCGGCGTTAACGCAATGAATATTATGCCCAGCGCCATACCTATCGACCAGAAGATGCCGATGGCGGTGTCTTCTGCCAGTTTGGTGCGGCGTACCAGGGCCCCCATGCCCAGGGCTGAGGCAATCGTAAATACCAGCGCCCCGATGATGGGGTTGATGCCCATGAAGTAGCCGATGCCGATACCGCCGAAGGAAGCGTGCGCAATGCCGCCGCTGATAAAGACCATCCGCTTTACTATGACATAGGTGCCGATAATGCCGCAGGCAATAGCCGCCAGCAATCCGGCCCAAAAGGCATTCTGCATGAATTCATACTGTAATATTTCTATCATCTGTCCCCGTGCTTTTTCAGGACGCGGTGGGGTATGCCGTGCGCTATCATCTGTATCGGGCACTGATAGGTCGCTTCCAAATCGTCGGCGCTGATTTCTTTAGTGCCGTGGTAGAAAAGGCGGCGGTTAAGGCAGGCTATTTTGTCGACGTATATCGAGACGGCGCTGATGTCGTGGGAAACTATCACTATCGTCATCTCTTTCTTCAGCCTGGCCAGCAGCTGGTAAAACCCTTCCTGCATGGCGGTGTCGACGCTGGCCATCGGCTCATCGAGCAGCAGCAGCTTCGGCTCGCCGACCAGGGCCCGTGCCACAAAGACGCGTTGCTGCTGTCCGCCCGACAACCGGCCGATCTGGCGGTCTTGGTACTCCAGCATGTCGACCGATTTGAGTGCTTGCCGGGCAGCATTGATATCCGCGGCACGGTAGTTATGAAACAGCCTTTTAGCGCCCAGTCTTCCCATCAGGACGACATCCCGTACGTTTACCGGAAAATCCCGGTCGAAGAGGCTGTACTGGGGAACATAGCCGATGTGCCCGCGAACATTAACATCGGAGGCAGGCTTTCCCATCACCCGGACCTTGCCCCGGTCGGGGTTGATCAGCCCCAGTACGGTTCGCAGCAGAGTCGTCTTGCCTCCGCCGTTAGGACCGATGATGCCGAGGAAATCGCGGTGATACAGCGACAGGTCAACTGCCTCGAGGACGACGGTACCGTCGTATTTCACCCAGAGGTCTTCGATTTCTAAGACGGCCGGCTGTGCCATGTTATTCACTCCATCGCCTGCACTAGCTCGCCCAGCAAAATGCGCAGGTTCGTTACATAGTCTCTTGCCAGCGGGTCGATCAAGACGACCCTGCCGTCGATGGCATTGGCAATGACTTTGGCGCCGTTCGGATTAAACTGGGGTGAGGCGAAGACCACCTTTACGTCGAATTCCCGGGCCTGTTCGATCAGATGGGCCAGTCCGGCCGGCGTTGGCTCCTTGCCCTCGTCTTCAATCGGCAGCATGGTGAGGTCGTAATCCCGGGCGAAATAGCCGAATGAGGGGTGATAGACCATGAACACCCGGTTTTCTACTCCGGATAAGCCTTCCGCGATATCCTGGTCCAGTTGTATCAGCTCCTGCAGGTAGGCATCGCGGTTTTGCTCATAGTAGTCGCGGTTATCCGGGTCTACTGCTATCAGACCGCTGGCGATATTCTGCACCATGACCTGGGCGTTGCGCGGTGACATCCAGATGTGCGGGTCCATGGCTCCGTGCTCATGCTCCTCATCTTCGTGTTCGGCCGCCGTTTCCTGGAGCTGGATGCCTTGCGAGCAGTCGACCACGAGCATGTCTCGATTTGCGGCGCTAAGCTTGTCCATCCAGCTCAGCTCGAATTCCACTCCTGAGCCCACCTCGGCATACATCCTGGCCCGGGCCAGCTTCTCCATCTGCCCCGGCGTCGGTTCGTAGGTATGAGGACTTGCTCCCGGCGGCACCATAACGGTAACGTCGACCCTCTCCCCGCCGATGCTCTCCACGAATTCAGCCTGGGGCAGTACGGTGACCACTACTCCCAGTTCCGTTGCCGGTTCCGCATGCTCAGCGCAGGAAACAGCCGCTGCCGGCAACGATGCTGTAAACAGCGCTGCCAGGATCAGGGGAAACGCCTTCCGGCGAGTTCCCTGCATCTTACCTTCATTCTGTAATCGATGATGGTTTTCGGTTGTTGGCAAAATAAGACCCCGATTGGCTTTGTTATGGAAACTCTAGGTGCCGGCCGTCTGCTGACAGTCGGGGCAGATGCCGGTGAATTCGAGGAGATGTTCTTCGATCTTGAACCCGGTTCCTTCCGACAGCTTTCGCTCGATGTCGGCCAGGTCGCAGTTGCTGAAGTCGACGACCCTGTTGCACCCGGAGCATACCAGGTGATGGTGATGCTCCAGGGGTCTCCGGACCAGATAGCTGCGGCCGCTGCCTGCGGTATGAACTTCGCAGATCAGCCCCAGATCGGAAAGAATATTGATGGTGCGGTAGATGGTGGTCAGGCCGATATTTTGATGCTCGTCTCTTACGCTTTGGTATATTGCTTCCGGAGTAAGATGGTTGTCGCTCCCCATGATTATCTTTAGCACCGCCCGCCGCTGCGGGGTCAGTTTATATCCGCGCTGCCTCATTATGCTGGAGATTTTTCTTTCCGATAATCTCATGACTATAAATGAAAACTCTTTTCGTTTGTAACTATGGACGTATAGTACCATGGCCTCGGCACTGTGTCAAATAAAGACATCATCGGATCCCTGAAGCTGGGAAGTCGAAAGGGGAAGTTTGAGGGATTAAATAACAGTTTCGATGTATTGCATGGTATGGTTGTTGTCTTCTTTTGGTACTCAGCGGCATTGACATGCTGCTGTGAATATGAGATGCTTATAGTTGCTCCAAGTGGTCGAGCAATTGTGATCCTTCAGAAAAGAAGTAACTGGGTACCGCAGGGTAAACGGAAGTAACTGATCCGGAGGATTGCAGAAGCGAAATCACTTGGGGCGTTTCTTTTTTTCTTTCCCTGCCCCATCATTCTGCCGGGTCTGTTTGCCTAAATCTACTATACCTACGAAGGGTAGGTTCCGGTACTCTTCCTGGTAGTCCAGCCCGTAGCCGACGATAAACTCGTCGGGTATTTGGAAACCCACGTAGTCCAGGTGTATGTTGGCGATCCTGCGTGCCGGTCTGTCGAACAGCGTGCATACCTTGATGCTGTCGGGGCCTTTGGCGTGCAGATGGTTCAACAGGTAGCTCAGCGTCATTCCGGTATCGATGATGTCTTCTATGATCAGGACATGTCTGCCGGTAATATTCAGGTCCAGGTCCCTGGTTATC
The DNA here is from genome assembly GCA_028716225.1 of Dehalococcoidales bacterium. Lineage (NCBI taxonomy): Bacteria > Bacillati > Chloroflexota > Dehalococcoidia > Dehalococcoidales > Dehalococcoidales bacterium. Next base: position 69,196 of record JAQUQE010000003.1, read on the forward strand.
TTAATGACGTATTCATCCCCGCCGTAGTGCGATATCGCCATGAAGTCTATATCGAGGGGGACTGTTATCTGCCTCATCAGGTCGGCCATGAAACAGAGGAAGCCGCGTTGAATGCCGACCATAACCGGGCGGCTTTCCTTATAGTCTGCTGATATCTGCCTGGCCAGGTCTGCCACTCTCTCCTGGATTTGTGGGGCCGAGTACAGTATGCTGCCGATCCCGCGGGCTCTGGTTTGTGCCAGCGGGCCGTGTCCGTATTTGGCTAGCAGACGGTCGAAGTCTTTCTTGTACAACAGGGTAATGTTGATATCGGGATAGAGCTGCCTCAGGCGCCTTAGCTTGCGGTTCTTCTTCGTTACCAGTCTCTGCCGCATTGTGGTCAGCTCGACATAAAGATCAAGCCTGGGTAGATAGAAGTCCGGGGTGAACATCTCTACCACCGTCTCTTCCTTCCTTGTCAGAGCAAACGACCGGGGTTCGTACACCCAGTCGATGTTGTAGAAATCCAGGATGTCGGCGAACTCCTTCTCGCTGGGATGGGCGAAGTTGACCATGGTGCTTTGCTGCAGGCACACCTTGATATCTTCCGGGCCGCCCTTCGCTTTCTGTCCCTTCTCCGGCCGGTTCAGCGATTCCGTGTACAGAGCTATGCCGCTTAGCCCGGCCATGGTCTGCAGGAACTTGATGTCCTGGTTGCTGAATTCGTACTGTTTTTTAGCATAAACCCTGAGACTGCCCAGGGTGAGCTCCCCCCTTTTTATCGGCACACCTATTACCGACTTAATACCCGCTTCGACGGCCTCGCGGGGATATTGAATGTGCTTGTCCTGGCTGGAGTCGAGGATAACTACCGGTTCCCTGGCGTATACTTCGCCGAGACTGGCGTCGGAGCTGAGCAGGCCCTTGTGCAGATAAGCATGGGGTAAGCCCCAGGTAGCCCGATGGACCAGCCTCTTGTTCTCGGGGTCGAAGGTAAGCACGGATACGCCCGCCTTCATGGCCACGGCAATGCTTCTCACGATTTTTTTGAGTACTTCCCTAGGCAGCAACTCGGTATTTACCGCCGCAACTGCTCTGCAGGCTGCTTTGTAGTAGGCTTTTTCCTTGCTTATCGCCAAGCCGGTTCCCTTTCCCCCCGTTCCCCGGGTATTTCCAGGAATTCCATTCCTTTCCCCCGAATCTTATTGACCTTATTATACAATAGAAATGCCGGAATGAAAGCAGTCTGATTACGTAAAATTGCCGGGGTGTCGGCAAGATGGGGTAAGTTGAATACGCGCCTAGAGGGATTCGAACCCACGACCCTTGGTTCCGAAGACCAATGCTCTATCCACTGAGCTATAGGCGCTTGAAGCTAAATTGTAGTCGATTCCCGGGGTTATGTCTACTTTTGGTTATTCTTTTCCGGCAAATCTTCCTGATGGTCATTATACTTTCCGGTAAAGGCCCGGTCAAAGCGAGAGGCAGCCGTCTCTTGAAGAGCTCGATAAGCAAGTTCGAAAACCAGGCGAGGCTCACTAGAAGCGTAAATTACAGCCGGGCATTTTGGAGCCGGATAATCTATGAAGTCACAACTTGACGGAATGCGGGGTCACAAAACGATGAAAAGTTCAATTCACCGGGTGCAATGCTTTGAGTAGGTGTCACCTTGCACTTAATACCTGCAATCGTGTACGAAGTCGATCTGCTTTGCGTCGGTAAGATAGTCGAACCTCTCAGGATGGCATGTGAGAATAAAGAGCTGTAGCTGGCCAAATTGCCGTTGACCTTCCTGATATGCTGGTTTACCCTTCGCCGCAGACTTCAAGATGTCAAGCATACCGCGGTGTTTGATAGGATCGGAATGAGCCAAGATGTCGTCAAGTATTGCTACTTCGGCTTCATCCTTGGCTAAGATGCCGCCAAGCGCCAATCGGACTAATAGCGATAATTGCTCCTCAGTACCAAAAGACTCCTCTGAGAATGGGATTGCTACCTCATTATCTCCTGTTTCGACGGAGACAAGTCCTGTGGGAAAGTAAGACTGTTCAAATGCGACATCCCTGTAATCATCAATCCCAAGACCTCGAATCCAGCCCAGTACTCGCTCTCTTATTGGATCAGTTTTACTTACTACCTGAGAGTCACGTGCATGGTCGAAAAGTTGACGGAGATGTTTGTGAGCTTCGGCCTCCAGAGTTGCCTCCTCTAGCCTAGCTGTAACCTCTTCGAGAGCTCGCTCAGCCTCCGCAATTTCGGCATGGAGTCCCTCGGTAGCTTTTAGTTCACCCCGATATCCTTCGAAAGTTCGCTGGGCAGTCACTAGTCGCTTTTGCCTGTTTTCAAGAGCACTTGTTGCTGCTTGCAGTCTCTCGTCAACAGTTATTTCTGCTTCAGTGAGAGTTGTATCAGATACCTCTTTCTCTGCTTCTATCTTCCGCTCTTTTGCTTTCTCAAGCGCCTCTTTTATGGAGACTGAGTCACCCATATTCTTGAGTTGATCTCGTAGGTTTTCAACGGTAGCTTGTGCTCTAGTCACCGCTTCTTTGGCACTCATATACTTTTCAATCTGTTTCTGTGAAGTTTGCCTGGCCTCAGCAGCGAACGTCTCAGCTTTTTTGCGGGTAGTAGCTAATTCCTTGACTTTTTGCTGATAAGCCTCTTCGAATTTACTGAACTCCGCTTCGTCAGGTGCCCACTCCTTCAGATAAGGTCTTCTCTTTAGAACAATGCCTATTTCCGACTTCTTTTTATTGCGTTCAGAAACTAAGTCCGTAACACCTTCCGGGGACAAATCACTCAACTTTACTCTACTTTCCTCGAGGCGTTCTTCAAGATGGTTACGGGTCAGACTTCTTTGAGAAAGACGATTAAGCACTTCCTCTGCATTTGGATCTTCACCCCATGCTGTAGTGGTGTCCCGGAACTGTGTTTCAAGTGAGGAACATCGGCGAGCTGCCTCATCAAGATTGAAATCCCGCACGCGCCTACCTGCTTCGATTTTACCGAACTGTGGTATCTCTAGAACAGCACGCTGCTGGATAGAAATGGACTTAGGTACCCCTCCCGAAAGGCTAACTTCTTCCGTATCTCCAGAGTCGCATGATATTGGCACAGTTTGGTCATTCGTGCTAGTCAGAACTATGTCCAAACCATCGGCTTCTAGTTGTGTCTTGAGTCTGAGGATCTCAGTTGACAACGCTCTGAGTTTATCGAGCTCATCCTTAGATGGCGCAGGCGTTTTTACTATTCTGTCCTTGAGTTCAGTTATTTCGTGCTCAACTGCTGACGTCTTTTCAATTGTTTTGTCCAACCAGGCTATCCTATTAGTTGCATTCACTAGTTTCCGTCTGTCTTGCAGTTCAGCATTCTGTTGGCTGTGTGTATCCTCAAGGTCACGCGCTTCATTTGCCTTTGACTCGGCTTCGAGCTGAGACGTTTTTGCACTTTCGCATTTCTCTTTGGCGCTTTCAACAGAAGCATTGTATGCAATAAGCTGATTTTCTGCCTCTACCAACTGACTTTGTAGCTTTTTAAAGTCAATACATTCTTTCTCACATGTATTGAACGCTACTTTTGAGATTTCCAGTTTTCCAATCGCTTTCTCGTGTGCCTGGCGGCGTTCTTGAGACTGTTTTTGTTCTGCCTTAAGGTTTACAACTTCTTCCTCCGACTCCGCCACTTGCTTCTCATAGGTTGGGATTTCTGTTTCGATCTCTTCAAGACGTAGGGTAGTCTCTTCTACTTGCGCCAGTTTTTTCCCAGCTTCTAGTAGCGACGCTTCCTGCTGTTCATTGTCCCGACGCAGTGCTGCCAATGGCGAGGTGCTTTTCTCTGCCATCTTCTCGGTAAACCAAATGGAGCAACGTTTGTCTAATGCTTTCTTAAAGTCTATATCCTCTGATGTTACCAATGTTCCCAAGATACTTTCGAGTCGTTTCTCCAGTGTTTCATCTAATTCTCTCTCTTTGGGGGGTGTGGTTACACCTTGTTCCAGCCATAGAAGATGATTCAAACCTTGCTCTGATGAGTAGGAGCCCAGTAGTTCCCTTACACGACGACTAGCCTCTTTAGGATCACTAATCTCTGTTACCCAGCGTCCATTCGCCCATCGCTCGAGCAAAGCTGTACCTTGCTTACCTTTAGAAAATACTTTTAAGATCCTATAATGGGCACCACCCGTTTCAAATTCCACCACTATTCTCGGAGTCTTCTTTGTTCCCCGAGGGATCGCATTTTGGATTTCTCTATTTCCTGAATCGTGGTCAAAGTCATATAGGCAACTACGCACAGCCTTAAATAGGCTGGATTTGCCGCTGCGATTTGGTCCGTGTAGTATGATGATACCGTCAGGTAGGTTAACCAGCTTTGCTTGGTCTATACAACGCCAGTTCTCTACCTCAATTGCACGTAGAATCATTGTTACTCCTCTTTTTTAGCTATTTGGTAGAGAAGCATTATTGCTCGCTCGGCAACGGATTGCCTTGAGAGAATCTCTTCTGGCTGAACCGTGGCGGTAGTTTTGGCTTCAGTAATGAGATCTTCGAGAACACCACGTAGGACTCCTCTTCCGGCAACTTCCCGTATCTCCTCTTCTTCTGGCATTAGATGAAGCCTACTCATGTCAATCTCATGATGAAGATACCGTTCTTCCAATACATCCTTAAGTTCATCTAGTCGCAGCATTGCTTTAGCGTTTAGAACACCTTCAAGACGAAGTCTAATTAGTGAGCGCTCTGGAGTCGGGCGGGTTGCGATTTCAGAAATCAGTTGCCCTACTTCTTTCTCCGAGAGGATCGTGTAGACTTCACTCTTCCACTTCAAGTGTCCAACATTCAAGCGCTCAATTTGAGGTTCTACACGTGGTCCATCTATGGTAACAAGAAGCACCTCACCCGGTCCTTCGTCAAAGAAAACTTCCCTATTCGCGCCAGAGGCATAAGGAACCCAACCGGTGTACGGGTTATCAACGCCACGGAAACACATCGGCTCATGTACACCTGGATAGGTGGTACGACACGTACCATCACTATCATTATAGAAACCCATCTTGTGCCAATGACCCAGTGCAAGGTAGTCCAACCCTTTATTTTCAGCAGCGTTTCTATCTATGAGATGGTCGTCATCAGGCAAGTTCTCTCTGTCACGTATACTACCATGAGCGACACCGATACGTATCACGTTATCGTCTTCAGATGTAGACCGAGGTGGTATCCACAGAGTGGGGTCTTCCAATGAAGTCTTACGAAAGACCGGGCAAGGGAATAGCATCACGCCAGCTTTGACCTCAAGCGGTTGTCGGCTAGATAATACTCTGACTCGTTCTTTCTGTTCTTGGCACCAAGGTTCTCTTTCCCAAACTGATCCGGGTATTGCGGGGTCATGGTTTCCTGGGAGTATGAATACTGGCACAGTCGAACTCTCAAGAATATAGAATGTCCTTCGCGATGTGGTTGAGTCAATGCTGATATCATCGAAGAGGTCACCTGCGATTATGATAAAATCAACTGCGTGGCCTTTTGCCTCCACCAGAATTCTCTCCAGTGCTTGTATACGTGCACCTCGTATCTTATCCGCACAATTCTTCTTAAAACGTGTCAAACGGAGCCCCAAGTGCAAGTCAGCAGTATGAATGAAGCTAATCTTCATAAAATTGTATCCCTCGTTGTTCGAGCGTAACTAAAAAGAATTTGCACATAAAGGACGTCTTTCTGTAAGTAGCAAATTCTAAAGAATTCCCTAAGATGTCACATGTGCAGTCCTACTCCGTCAGTATGGTTTTTGGCTGTAGTAAGCGGTATGATAAAGCTTTTAGTGACGTAAGTCAATACGGTATTCCACATTAAGACCCACTTTCCCTACCAGATCTAGTAATCGAATACTAGATACCATTGCTTATGGACACTTCCAAGAGTTGACAAGAACTATCTGAACAACTAAAGTGTCAACTACCACAATTGTAGTATGAGGTATCGAAATGCACTGCATCTCAGAGATAACCGCTCATAATTTCCGGTCTTGTATCCACGCCACATTCCCTTTGTCAGAATTTACTCCCTTAGTGGGTTACAACAATGGAGGTAAATCGAACATTCTCACCTCAATTCGCTGGTTACTTAGGCCATATTCTCTAAGTGCTATAGACTTCAATGATCCCCAATCACCTGTAATTGTCGCTAGTACCATTACTGGTATCACGCCTGAGCTACTAGACAAGCTTGCAGAGACGCACAGAAATCGTGTCCGGAATTTTTGCACAGATGGTACATTAGGAATCAGGCGCACACAAGCTTCACCCGGCCAACCTGTTAATAGCATTGTTCTTGAAGTACGCAATCCATCTATTAGCGATGAGGACTCAGAAAACGCTTGGTCTAGAAATCCGACAGGTATTGATGCCGCGATCAAAGTCCTTTTCCCCGAACCGATTGAAATCGGTGCCATGGAAGATGCAACTGAAGACATAGGAAAGTCAAAATCAGGAACTACTATAGGAAAGCTTATCGCAGAGATCATGGAGCCTATTGAACAACAGCATGGTACTGAGATTCGCCAAACGCTGGATGGAATACGACAGCGACTTGAGGCCGAGGGCGCCGAAAGAGCACCCGAACTCAACCAGTTCGATAGAGGAGCAAATGACAAACTGCAAGATATTTTCCCTGGGATAGCAGTTCGTTTGCATGTGCCTACGCCCGAATTTAAGGCTCTATTCAAAGACGGGACGATCAGAGTATTCGAAGAAGGTGAGACCGTAGGAAGAGATATTAACCAGGTAGGGCATGGTGCCCAACGCTCAATCCAAATGGCCCTAGTACGATATCTTGCCGAGATGAAGGTACGTGGCGATGCCCAAGATGCTGCTAGAACGCTCTTACTTATTGACGAGCCAGAATTATATCTTCACCCACAGGCAATCGAACAAGTTCGGCTTGCTTTAAAGACATTGGCGAGGCAAGGTTATCAAGTAATTTTTGCCACCCATTCGCCACAAATGATAGAAAAAGAGGACATAGGGAATACGCTTATTGTATGCAAAACAATCGAACAGGGTACACATACTCGGAAACGGCTTACAGATGCGATTACTGAAATCGTAAACGACGCCCCGAGTCAGGCACGAATATTGTTTGAGTTAAGCAATTCTAGCAAAATACTATTTTCAGATCGTGTGCTGATAGCAGAGGGACCCACGGAAGAAAAATTGCTGCCTGATATTTTCCATCGTATCAAGGGATATGCGCTGAGTACTAGAAAAATCGCCCTTGTCAGCCTTGGCGGATCCGGAAATACCGCAAAGGGACTGCGCATTCTCGATGCTATAGGTATTCCCGCTAAGGCCTTAGTGGATTTGGATTATGCATTTCGAACCGCCACGAAGGCAGAATTCTTAAGTAACGACGACGCAGACATAGCTGGGTGTTGTAGAGTCTGCTCAGAAGTATCCGCCCAATGTGGGTTTGCATTAGCCGAGGACGGCTTCCCTAAAAGAAGTGAAAGCATGTCTGCTAGCGATGCATTCGCTCTGCTGGCTACATTAGATGAGGCGCGAGTATATATTTCCAACCTCCACGATAAACTTAAAGAACAGAGCATTTGGTTGTGGAAGAAGGGGACTATTGAAGATCACCTAGGTATAGATAAAAAGGGGGAGAGTGCTTGGGCTGACTGTGCGCAGAATATTCAACAGAATGGATGCGAGCAGACTATTGCCGATTACCATGGAATTGTAGACCTTCTAAACTGGGTAGATTCGGACTAGAACGCCTAGTAATTATATGGCAGTGTATCATTAATTAAGAGAGATGATTAAATAGCAGTGATAATGAAGAGGTTTAACTTGGTGAAATCAAGCGAAATTACTACAATAAGTAGTCTCGCTAAAACTGGGAATCAACTAGTACTAAAGGGGTTCACATTTCCTAACCTAGACCTTCTATTTATTTCCGACAAGGATCCAAAGAATATTTCGGTAGGCTTATCCATATCAATTTCAATTTCATTCTATGATGGTGAAATCAAATTCAGTAACAATGAAAGCGACGATCCAAGTACAATTTTCCTGAAACTACCAATCAAGAAGCCAACCAGACCTGATAGTGTAGAGGCCCTCGGATATTACCCGAGTTATGCTGCCTTGAGACCAGAACAACGATGGGTATATCTTAATTGGTTGCAGGATGTGACTGAAGAAGTGGATATTGGATACGTATTTATATATTATTACGGCCTGGAAAGGCAACTGTTGACTGGTAAATTCGATAGAGCTTATGATGAAATACTAAAACTAAGAAGATTTCATCGGCATAAGTCATTCTTGGGATATAGCGAGTCCTCTTTGGTGAATTCGTCATTACTAGTGAAAAGACCTGACAAATTAACAGAATTACAGAGCAACAATGAAATATCAGCTTTTGGTAATTCCCTATTTCTAATTGCATATTACAATAACTACAATCTGTCTGTAGAAAACCTGATGCTAATTTTCGACAGAATGTCAGGGTTAAACAAGAGGTACTTCAGAGAAAACCGCCATCAATTTAAAAAATTCCTTTTGGAGACATTGACCAAACGTTTCGCTGTCGATTCCTTTCCTTTTGCGAAAAATTACGATGTTGATGAAGCCACATGCGCTCGGTATCCCTTATTTGCAAATACTTCACTACCAAGTAATATAAGAGCACCAGATCTGCCAAACTTCTACGCACACGAAAGACTGACGAATGAACTCAAAAATGTTTTTACTATAACCAGCGAGAGATTTAAGAATTGGAAGAAAGAAAAGAGGGGGAACAATACACAAACAAGAACATGATTTTGTTAAAGGCTCCGCCTTAACAGATTTGTACCTTAAACATCCTTTCATGTAATGCTCTCAGAAGCTGTACCACATTCCTTTGTTCGGCTACGTCCAAGTACCGAGCCACTGCAATTACATTTCACTCTACAGTTGACATTGTTGCCTTGTTCTACTTTCTGACGTTTCGTGCATCGGGAAGAACTATCATTCCTTACCCAAAAAGGTGACTCCTTGTTCAGTCTTAACGATGGGAGTATAATCGGGGTAATCAAAAGGACTTTTCTTAACGGGTTTCCAATCAAACCGTGGGAGTTACATGTCTCGACTCACAGATCTAATCGCACAAGCCAAGGCTAAAGACCCCCGGTTGGGTGCCGAATTGGAACGTGAATTCAAGATACTCTCTTCTCGTCGCGCCTTCGGGCTAAACTTTGAGCGACACTGGCCTGAGGCTGTGGAACTACCACAGCGACCGGTGCGCAAGGGCGACAAAGTGAGGATTTTGCCCACACGAGGCTCTAAGAACAAAGGGGACCAGCGACTTTGGGTGGTTAAGAAAATTGAAAAAGCCGAAGACACACAAATCGCGCGTCTGGAACTACTTGGAGCTACCGAACCTGAAACCCAAGAGATTGCCGTTGATGACTTAGTCGTCGTGGCAGAGTTCCGTGACTACATCTATCCAGGGCTTGTCAGCACCGGTAAGGTCGAAAGTGGAGGCGACAAGCCTTTCCACACGGTAATCAACGGTGAGAATTATCTCGTACTAAAAGCCCTGACTTATACGCACCGCGGTAGGTTCGATGCGATCTACATAGATCCACCCTATAATTCAGGGGCAAAAGATTGGAAGTACAACAACAACTACGTAGACAAGGAAGATGCATACAGGCACAGCAAGTGGTTGGCGTTTATCGAGCGGCGACTCCTTATTGCCAAGGATCTCCTCAATCCTAAGGATAGCGTCCTCATCTTCACGATTGACGAGAAGGAATATCACCGATTAGGGCTGTTACTGGAACAAACCTTTCCGGGACAGCGTATTCAGATGATCAGTACCTCGATCAACCCAAAGGGGTCAGCACGTGGTAAGGAGTTCTATCGCGTGGATGAATACATATATTTTGTATATTTCGGAGCCGCTGTGGTTCAAAATACTATGATTCAAGGACTCTGCATTACAAATTCGGAAGCAGAAAGCATGGAGAAGATCGCGGCTGAAGTCTGTGACTCACCGCCCGTGAAACCACCAACGATACGATGGGCATCGCTGTTACGCAGTGGCAAAGGAGCACACCGTGAAGAATCCCCCCTGAAGTTTTACCCAATCCTGGTAGATATCAAAATGGCCAAGATTGTCGGCGCTGGTGATCCATTACCACTTGGCCAACATCCTGAGGATTATCTTGCTCCTGAAGGACTCACTGCAATTTGGCCCACCAGGCAGGATGGGAGTGAAGGGCGATGGCAGTTAAACCAAACAGCATTCCGTACACTATTGGCCGACCAACACATTAAGATTGGCTCTATTGATCAGAAGACAGGAAAAGTAACGTTTTACTATCTTATGACTGGGCAGCGCGAGAAGTTAGCAACAGGCGAGCTTTCGGTAGTAGGGAAAGACAAATACGGTGGTCTTGAGTTGGAATATTCTACTAGCGACGCTGTTACCGGTAGACCTAAAACACAGTGGGCAAGCAAGGCACATAGCGCAACGGATCATGGGTCCTCCCTTCTTAGAAAAATCATCCCTGGGCGTAACTTCCCCTATCCCAAGTCTTTGTATGCAGTCGAAGATGCCCTTCGCTTCTTCATCATGAATAAGCCAGATGCATTAGTGCTCGACTTTTTCGCTGGATCAGGGACTACCGCGCATGCCGTCATGCGTTTAAACCGTCAGGATAACGGTCGTCGCCAATGCATCTCGGTTACCAACAATGAGGTTGCCGCTGACGAACAAGCGGCATTACGTAAACAGGGACTGCGCCCTGGTGATGCTGACTGGGAGCAGTGGGGTATCTGTGAGCATATTACAAAACCTCGAGTCAAAGCCGCGATAACTGGCAAGACTCCGAGCGGCAAAGCGATCGACGGTGACTACAAGTTCACGGACGAGTTCCCCATGTCAGAAGGTTTTAAGGAGAATGCTGAGTTTTTCACTCTTACCTATGAGACGCCTGTAGCTATTAGCCATAACTTGTCTTTTAAACGTATCGCGCCGCTGCTATGGATGCGTGCTGGAAGCATGGGGTGTCGCATTGACGTACTCCCAGACTCGGGTTGGGACGTAGCCGATACGTACGGTCTGCTTACTGACCTCGACCAAGCGGCGCCATTCATCAAGGCTGTTGAGAAATTTGAAGGTCTACGCATTGCATATATCGTGACCGATGATGACCGCCGTTTCCAGGCAACTGTACGACGTTTACCCGACTCGGTGGAGGCCATCCGGCTTTACGAGTCGTATCTCTTGAACTTCAAAATTATACATGGAGCATGATCGATGAAGTTTACACTAAAAGACTATCAGAACGAGTCAGTTCGAGATGTTCTCTCCAATCTTCGCAAGGCGGTTAAACGCTGGCACGAGGATGGCGACAAACATGCATTCTCACTGACGGCAACCACTGGTGCTGGTAAGACGGTTATGGCGGCCGCCGTATTTGAGGCGTTATTTTATGGTGACGACAATTTTGATTTTGAGCCCGATCTTGGAGCGGTGGTGATCTGGTTCAGTGATGACCCGTCCCTAAACGAGCAGACGCGATTTCGTCTCATGGAAGCTTCCGACCGGCTTACCTATACTGATCTCGTTGTTGTGCAAAACACCTTCAATCGCGAAAAATTTGAGGTAGGAAAGGTGTACTTCCTAAATACTCAGAAGTTGAGTAAAAAGAGTCTTCTTGTGCGGGGACACGATCCCCATAAAGGGGATACGAGCCAAGGTGTATTATCTCCCGAAATGCGTCCAGATATGCGCTCTCACACCATCTGGGACACGATACAAAATTCCATTGAAGACCCATCCTTGACGCTCTACCTTGTGCTTGATGAGGCCCACCGAGGTATGGGAAACCTATCCAAGGAGATACAGGACAATAAATCTACCATAGTCAAACGACTCATCAACGGCTCGGCTTCTGTGCCTGCGATCCCTGTAGTCTGGGGTATTTCAGCTACGGTAGATAGGTTCAATACTGCGATGGCTGGAGCCGAAGGGCGAAGTACTCTCCCAAACATCGTAGTGGACTCTGCCAAAGTACAGGAATCAGGCCTATTGAAAGACACGATAATTCTTGATACCCCTGATGAGGTGGGCCAGTTTGACACAGTGCTCGTACGACGTGCCACCGATAAGATCAAGGAATCTAGTGCTGCATGGGCTGATTACACTAAGCAGCAGGATGATGCGAATGTTGTAAAACCCCTCATGGTTTTACAGGTTCCAAACAAGCCTGATCATGGAGAGATCGGGCGCGCTATCGACACGATTTTTCAGCAGTGGCCAGAACTGACGAGTGATGCCATTGCGCACGTATTTGGTGAGCACACAACTCAAACCTTCGGTCATCATTCAGTGCCTTACATCTCGCCGGAGCATGTACAAGACTCTAATTGGGTGCGCGTGCTAGTTGCGAAAGACGCTATCAGTACCGGGTGGGATTGTCCGAGAGCTGAAGTTATGGTTTCTTTTCGCCCCGCTAAAGATCGCACTCACATCACACAGCTGATGGGACGAATGGTACGAGCTCCTCTCGCCCGGCGTATTCCAGGCAATGATCGGCTCAACTCTGTGGATTGCTTACTGCCCTTTTTCGACACCAAATCCGTTGAAGTGGTCGCAGACATCCTCATGAGGGGAGGCGATGACGGAGATACACCGTTGACAGGGCGTCGTGTACTCATCAATCCTAAGGAAATGACGCCGAATCCTTCTGTGTCTGAGACAGTATGGGACAAGTTTCTTTCATTGCCATCTCAATCCTTACCGCAACGGGGAGCTAAACCAGTAAAGAGATTGACCGCTCTTGCCCATGAACTTGCCTCGGATGGGCTTTTAGCCCATGCGGGTAAGATAGCACACTCGGAGATGCACAAGGTTCTGGATGCAGCCAGAGTTCGTTACGCAGGTGATATCGACTCCGCACGCGAGGCCGTTCTAACGGTTGAAGGCAAGAGCCTCACCGCCGACATGAAGACCATGAGTAAGACCTTCGACGACTTTTTGGAAGCCGCAGACTATGCTGTTATCGAGGACGCCTATCGCCGTGCCTCACGCAGCCTGAGTGCGGATATATCACGCACATACGCAGATTATCTGGCAGCCCAGAAAACCCATGCAGACTCACTTGAAGACGCCCTCGTAGAAGCTCATGCGGACATAGCAGCACTTGGACTTGTGCAAGAAGTCAAGGATTTTCTCGATGCCGAGGCAGACAAGATGGCCAAGGCCTGGTTAGACAAGTATCGCATATCAATAAAGGGATTGTCGGATGAGAGGCAAGAAGTATACCGCTCAATCAAGAGTATGAGCACGGAGCCAGCAGATATTGATCTTGCTAAGCCAAAATCTTTGATAGTACCCAGTACCGTGCTTGAAGCGGATGGCAACGAAACGCCCTTGCCTACCTTCAGATCCCATATGCTTTGCGACAAGGATGGGATGTTTCCCGCCGAGATGAATACGTGGGAGGAAAAAGTTCTGAGAGCCGAAATGCAACGCCAAGGCTTCATGGTATGGTATCGCAATCCATCACGTTCCAGTCAGGATTCGCTGGGCGTTGCCTATACAGATAATAACCAAGTCAAGATTGTCAGGCCTGATTTCATTTTCTTTTCAATGCAACCGGATGGTACCATCATAGCGGACATCGTAGACCCCCACGGAATCCAGTTCAGCGATGCACTACCAAAACTTAAAGGGCTAGCCCACTACGCCGAGACTCATCCTGAAGTCTATCGTCGCGTCGAGGCTATTGCTAGGGTTGGAGACAAGTTGCGAGTATTAGACCTGACCGATTCAACAGTTCGCCGCGAAGTGGCCAATGCTAAGGACGCGAAGAGTCTTTATTGTGGCACCTCAGCGAGCGACTACTGAATATTGCCGAACGGTTCTATGATACGGGGATAGGCTTTAATCTCACAAGCTATGCTAAAAAATCAGGGCATTGTTTCAGGTGTAGCTCGACTATTCTCCTCCGTCTCCAGCATCCAATTCGCATCATACATTTGCTTATTAATTTAGTTCCGCTCAGCTTCTGATTGCACGAAACTTACGAATGTTCAGTTGGTTTAATTCAAGGCTGTAGTACGCACCGCTTAATATTCATCACGTTCATCGCGAATACCAAATCGGCGTGGTGAAAGCTATTTCAAGCGGGGCCGATAAGCTTCTATCATTTGGGTATCAGCGCTGCTTCTTTGTCATTGTGGGGTGAAAATCAGTACTCCGTCTCCGGAACAATAGATGGAGAGCTCATCGTCGTGAATATTGTATGTCTCGGCGGCACTGAGCAGCTCAAAGAAATCGTGTTCCTGAGTCATTCTTGCTGATGGGAAGCACAGCATCATCGTGGAGGTAATAGGAGGTATTACGGTCAGCTGATTGCCGTCGATTTCATAATTGACGGAGTAGCTGTTGCATCCCCCGGAACCCCCAACCTTTCCCTGATCGCTCTTGAATTCTGCGGTGACGGTGGTACCTGCCAGTAGAGAACTCGGAGCCCCTGCATCACCGTATGCCTGTAGTTCCCAGGTGATGTCTTCGATCGGGGGCATTTCTTCAGGCGGTGCTTCCTCGACCTGCTCGACAAATACCATCTCTTTATCGTCAGCACATGAGATAATCAGCTTGTCAGCATGGACCAGGAACGTCTCTGCCGTATTGAGCAGTTCAAAGAAATCATGTTCCTGAGTCATTCTTTCTGATGGAAAGCACAGCATCATAGTGGAGGTAATGGGGGGTATTATGGTCAGTTGATTGCCGTCGATTTCATAATTGACGGAGTAGCTGTTACATCCCCCGGAACCGGCAACCTTTCCCACATCGCTCTTGAATTCTGCGGTGACGGTGGTGCCTGCCAGCAGGGAATCCAGAGCCCCGGCATCACCGTATGCCTCTAGTTCCCAGGTGATGTCTTCGATTGGGGGCACCTCTTCAGGCGGTGCTTCTTCCACCACCTTGAACAGGGTAGTCGCCGTCTCCGACCAATCGCCGTTATTGTCCTGGACTATCAGGCTGATGCTGTGGTCACCCACAGATAAAGATGACGTCTCAAAGGTGGCGGTGGTACCCAGGTCGCCGTCCAGGCTCGAACTCCAACGGTAGGCTACCACGGTCCCATCCTTATCCGTGCCATGTCCTTGAAAAGACACTGACTGATCTTTGACTGCCTGGCTCGGGGTAACCGAGTCGATATAAGCAACCGGCGGGATATTGGCCGGAACCGGACTGGGTGACGGAGCCGGTGAAGGAGCGGGAGTCGGGGTCGGGATTGGTTCAATGGTACTTGTAAAGGGCAGGCAACTGGTTGCCATCAGGCTCGTTATAGCCGCTATAGCGATGACCATAATTAAGTTCTTCATTAATCTCCTCAACTCCAGGCAAACAACATGGTTCAAATTGGTGACTTTAATATACTCTTGAGCTTCCGAGCTGTCAATATCCTCTGAGGTTGAGAGCATCCTCTGTTAGAGCATATCCTTTGACCCCGGCATACCGTTATCTGCCGGTGAATATGAAATGCCGGTGTACTAGAAGGTGCCGGTTATGGTTGTATTGACATAATCATGTATGTGAGCGGCTATCCTGTCGTATGCCATGAAGCCGTCTTTGGAGGGAAGAATCAAGGACCTTATCTCATCGCCGTATCCTCGCGTAGCACAACCCATCACCAGCACCCCTTCTTTGACCGGTTCGTGGGTTTTGATGGCGTTTTCCGGCTTGGTGCCGGCACCCTCGACACGGATTAGCTGTGCCATCATTTTGAAATCGGTGTCGGACAGCGCCAGTTTCGGCCAGATGGCTATTTCGGCTTCGCCTCCCGCCCGGAGCGTGTTGGTCAGATCGACCAGCAGCGGTTCCTTCAGCGAAGGGTCGTGATTCAGGATGTCGGCAATCTTGCCGCCGCTCCACTTGAAGTCGACGATATTTCCCTTTTTATATTTTACCTGCGCCTTGGCGTTCAAGTTCTTCCAGTTTTTCTTGTCCTTGCCCACATAACAGTCCACGGCATAGAGGAAAAAAGCCGACCAGTTGTTCTCCGTACTCATGGTATCCTGCCGGGGCCGTGATGTTCCTACGTGCTGCATCACGGCGTAGATGATTTTATCGATGTTCATACCTTGTAATCTAATGCACTTCTGCCGGCAGTTTTCCGGCGGGTTTGCCGTATCCTGGACAAAGTCGACTGCGTCGGCGATTGCAGAAATTCCCAGGGAAGCGAGGTATTCACTCAGCGTTTTCAGGTGCTCCGCCTGGATCGGTCTCAGATCGATAAGCTTTACCATGGTTGTCTATTCACCTCCTGCTTGCCGCTCAGTCTATAGCAAAAAGAGTGCCGGCTGCTGTCGAGCCGGTAGTTTCGAAAGCCGGCGCTCTATCCGCTGGGATATAGGCGCGGGGCTGATGGGGTGAGTGGAGGGATTCGAACCCTCGACCTTCAGGGCCACAACCTGACGCCCTAACCACTAGGCTACACTCACCATAAGAACATAAGTATTATAGCTAAAAACCTCTTCTCCCCGCAATGTGGTGCGGGATGGGGAGCGGGCTGCTTCCGGCATGGCAATGACTTTCAGATAAGCTCGACTATGGTAACCCCGGCTCCTCCCTCTCCGTACCCGCCGGGCCGGTACGATTTGACCAGGGGATGGTGGGCGAGCTGCCTCCTGGCTACCTGGCGTATCGTTCCACTGCCCTTGCCGTGGATTACCCTTACCCGGTACAGCCCGGCCAGCATAGCGTCGTTAAGGTATTTATCCAGCTTTATCAGCGCCTCATCTACAGTGAGATGGCGGAGGCGTACCTCGTCGGTTACCGGTTCCACCCGTCTGTTCCTGTCCATGATCTGATAGTTAGCATCCCCCGGGCTAATTCTAGCACTATAAGCTGCGGCAGATAAAGCGCGTCTTTCCCGGCTGCGGCCGCACCGGAGCGGCCTGAACGCGAAGGTCTATTTCAGGATGTCGGTCAGATCCTGGCGGCCGGTTATTGAGGCCGCTTTGTCCAGGAAGTCCTTTATCGAGCTGCTTTGCTCCCTCAGCTTTTGCAGTTCGGCCCCTATCGGGTCGATTGAGGTCGGGCTGTCGGCATAGGCTCCGTGAAAAGCGAAGTAGGCCTGGTTAAGTTTCCTGATGTGATAGCCCATGGAGGCAAGATACTGCCGTTTCTCTTCCATGAATTCTTCCGCCGGCTCTATTTCTCCCCGGCTCAGGTACTGATCGACCGTCCTCCGTATCTCCCTCATCTCCCGGTTAAAGTCGAATCCCGATCCGTCAGGCGGATTTTGACTGCCGTTTTCTCCGACCCGGGCGTAGTATTTTTGGTACACGATAGCCCCGATTTCCTTGCTCGTCATACTGGCTACCGTCTCGTTTATGACGGCGATCTCGTAGTTCGGGGCAAGCCCGGTCAGGTCCAGGGTATACAGGATCCCCAGCGGCTTAAAGAACAGGTATTGGTGCAGCCATTCCTCGGTTGCGGCGTCGATGGTGAAGCTCAAGCTCGCTTCATTGGTGACAAAGCTGGGGTAGGTCGAACCCAGGCCGCCGATCTCCACGACCAGCGCCGAGACTCCTAATTCCTCGGCCTCTTCCTCGATAGCCCCCATCTCCGCTACGCTGATGTCCTGACTGAGCAGAATCTCCCTGATGCTCGCTATCCTGTCCCGGGGTGAAATCACCAGCAGGTGCGGCGGCCTCTCCAGGCTGAAATTGAGCGGGGGAAAGTTGATGCTCAGGCCGGTCAGAGGGTTGAAGATCCCCTCTTCGGCCAGGACTGCCTTGATCTGCTGCTCTATTATCCTCTCCACGGTGTTCTCCAGACCCTGCTTTCTCTTCTTCAGCAGGGTAAGCTCACCCTGCAGCAGCGTTAGGTCGCCCTGCCTGGTGCCGCTTTCTACGGCCCGGATTTCCCTCTCCTGCCTGTTGATCAGACTTACCGTGTCGAAATACTGGTAAACAATGTCGGTTTCTTGGGGATTGTCGAACCAGCTTTTAGCCCACTGGACCATTTCCCCGGGTGCCGTCCGGCATTCCCAGGCCACAACACTGAAGCCGTACGGCTTCGTGATTGAATCCAGCCGGTCATCGAAATCCCGGCTGTTATCGCAGCCGGTGACGTACAACCCGGCCAGCAGTAGGCTTACGATCAGGATTAGCTTTGCTTTCAATTTATTCTTTATGCCCCCGGCTGGGTAGATTGAGGACGGGATCGGAGCGGGTTCAGGTATGTCGGTCCGGTGAAGGGCAGGGAATGAGGGTATCCTTACCAGCTATTCCAATCTGGCTGCGGTTCTGGCCAGTTCCCAGGAATACTCGTAAAGGTGCATCCCCTTGCTGATGGCAATGATTTCACCGTCTTCGACGCCTATTTCTCCGGCCATATACTCCTTGAGAAGCTGCATCGCGGCCAGGTTGGAGGGAAAGCCGGCCCACAGGTCCCAGGAGCGGAAGTAGACGATAAAATTGAGTCTGTTGTTTAAGATTCTGGTATCTATCGACCTCAGACAGGGCGGGTCGGGTAGAAAGATGGACTGGGCATCACCGACCGTCATAAAGGCCTGGTTGGTATTATAGCCGTCTTCCTTGTACATCCGGATTACTTCTTCGATCTGCTTCTCCAGGTACTGTCCGTAGGTGTACTGCTCTCCCTCGGCTCTATGGGCGGTCATCAGGTAGGGAAGATAGCTCTCGATATAGTCCATCGTGGTGGGAGGGGGCACGCCTTGGGGGACGTCGGGGGTTAACGGCTTTATGCCGGGGCACGTAATCTTTACTACCACGAACTCGAGCTCTTTCCGGCGTTCGTTGGTGTAGCTGCCCCGCTCAATCGTGTATTCCCGGCCGTTGGCCAGGACCTCGCGTAAGCAGAGGAACCATGCCTCGGAAAGGTCCCTGGCTTCGATTGATGAGATTCTCATTAACTAACCCTTTCAGCTTGCGGGTGATAACATTATAGCTGAAATCGGGAGCATGCTCAATGAGCAGCAGCTCGAAAAGGTGGCTAGGCAGTTTGCTCCGGCTTGTGTCAGGGCTACCGCTTTTTGAAGAGGTTCAGGAACCTGTCCTCATAATCTTCGAAGAGGCCCCAGTGGTCGAGCTCGTCTTTCAGATCACGCGGTTCGCATTCACCGGTACGGGTCATTCTGAAGAGCTCTTCAATCTTGACCCTGGCGTCGACCGGGATGCCGCCGGAATCGATATTGAGGAGCCCTCTGGCTCCCATCTGCCGCAGGTTATTCTGTACCGAGCTTCCGGTTATCTCATAGATGAACCGCATCAGTGAGACATCCCAGAGTTGGTCCTCGCCCTTGATGATGGAGGTGAGCGGTTCGCCGCGCTTATCGATCTCGGCATTCAGCCGGTCCACTACCGCAGGCAGGCCGTCGGATACGATATTGAGCTCTTTGGGCTCGTTGCGGTAGCTGTAGAACAGCCCGGCGACGTTAGGGCCGTGTTTGCTGGTCAGCATCTCGAAATATCTTCTTGCTTCGGAGCTGAACCCTTCCAGCCGGGAGAGGTAGTAAGGGGTGACCACCTTCGGCCTCTGGGCAATGACCCTGCCTTCCCTGATTACGGTCTCACTGACGTCAGCTACCAGGTCCTTGTAGACCGGTTCGGTAATCAGGTAGTAGTAGATATTGGTCGTGCCGAAAGTGGCCAGGCTCTGCTTGGGCGGCCTTAATATCTCGGTATGTTCGACTGCCTCTCTAATTCTCTCGTCGCTCAGGTCCATATTTAATACTTGCCTCTCATGATATGGCTTTTAGCTCCTGCCTTAGTTCGTCCAGCAGCTTGAGGTATTCCGAGTTGAGCTGTGTCAGTCTCCGCCGCCATTCCGCCTGGAACTGGGGCTGCTTCTCGACATCGATCTTGATGCCGCCCGCCGCGCCCAGCTGTTGCTTAAGCGCCTGTCTGACCTGCGCTTCGAACTCGGTCTTCAGCGCCAGATAGGCCTGTTTTTTCTGCTGTTCTCCCATGTTATGATAGTGTTCGAAGATATGCCTGATCTTGCTGTAGACGTTTTCCAGGCCGACCCGGTCTTTCTTTACCGCCTTCAAGCCCTCCATCGCCCGCTTGTTCTTTTGCTTCAGCAGGTCGTTATCGGGCAGGTTGATGTTCCTGATCAGGGTATCATTAAGCCCCTCTAGAATATATTCTTTTTGCTTTTCATCGTACTTGCCCAGCTCGGGTATCAGGTTGCAGTCTCCCCCGAGATATCCGGCGGCCAGCTTTGCCCCCTCGGGGACGTATTTCCATCTCAGGCGTTCCTCTTCGGTTATCTCATCGAGCTGCGCCAGCTTTTCCATTGCTATCTCGCGGGCACTCTTTATCTCACCCATCTCATTCTCCGGTTATGATCTTTGGCTACACCTGAAATTATATCAAATCTAAGGAAAAGCTTAAATTGCCGCTCCCGGTTTGTGTGTACTCCCGGCGGTGATATAATTTAGGTATGGGGTGTATCGATATCGGTGCAAAAAGACTTTGAGATTATCGACCATACCGCTGACGTCGGCATCGTTGCCTACGGCGACGATATCGGCCAGGCTTTTGGTAATGCGGCGCGGGCTCTGTTCAGCCTGATAACCGAGCTTGATTCCGTGGCCGAGGTCGTCTGCCGGGACACGGAACTCAGCGCGGTTGATGAAGAAAGCCTGCTGGTGGCATGGCTGAATGAGCTTATTTATCTGTTCGATACCGAGAACATTGTTTTCAAGCGCTTTGATGTTGCCGTGCTTCCCGGCTCAAGCCTCAGGGCGCGGAGCTATGGTGAGAAGGTGGACGGCTCGAGACACCGGCTGAAGACGGGGGTCAAGGCAGCCACCTACCATATGCTGAGAGTTGAGAAGGACAACGGCTGCCGGGTACGGGTAATACTCGATATTTAAGGGGGTATAGTTGATGCCATCACCCTGGAGAGAAGCAGTAAACAGGATCGACGACTATCGCTGGGAAATCCCGACGGGTTATAAGCCGGGTATGCTGGTACCCGGTCTGGTTTATGCCAGTGAAGCCATGCTCGACCACATCTGGCATGAGCAGGCTTTCGAGCAGGTGGCCAATGTGGCTTTCCTGCCCGGTATCGTCGGCTACTCGCTGGCGATGCCGGATATCCATTGGGGATACGGCTTTCCTATCGGTGGTGTCGCTGCCACCAGGGTCAGCGACGGGGTGATATCACCCGGCGGTGTCGGCTTCGATATTAACTGCGGCGTCAGGCTTTTACGGACCAATCTTACCGCAGCAGAGGTAAGACCCCGGATCGAGCGATTGGTAGGCGATCTTTTTACCAGTGTGCCCTCGGGACTTGGTTCGGAAGGGAAGATCAGGGTGAGTGAAAAAGAGCTGGACCAGGTGCTGGTAAAGGGCAGCCGGTGGGCGCTGGAGAGGGGCTATGGTAACGCTGCCGACGTTGTCGTTACTGAAGAGACGGGTTGTATCAAGGGGGCTAATCCGGATAAGGTAAGCGGCAAGGCTAAGAAGCGGGGCATACCGCAGCTGGGGACGCTGGGTTCGGGCAACCACTTTCTGGAGGTGGAGGCGGTGGATGAAATCTACGACCGGGTGGCGGCCCGAGCGATGGGCATAGCCGATGTGGGGCAGGTGGTGGTGATGATTCACACCGGTTCCCGGGGCTTTGGCCACGAGGTCTGCGGAGACTACGTCAGGCTGCTCGGCGAGGCGGTGAGGAGATACGGCATCAGGCTGCCTGACCGACAGCTTTCCTGTGCCCCGGTAAAATCGGTGGAGGGGCGGGACTACCTGGCGGCGATGGCGTGTGCCGCCAACTATGCCTGGGCCAACCGTCAGTGCATCACCCACTGGGTCAGGGAGTCCCTGGCCAGGGTTCTGCAGAAGAATGAAAAAGAGATAGGCCTGGAGCAGATCTATGATGTCTGTCATAATATCGCCAAGCTTGAGGAACACACGGTTAACGGCAGGAAGGAAGTCCTCTGCGTTCACCGTAAAGGGGCCACCAGGGCCTTTCCGGCGGGACATCCCGATATCCCCGATATCTACCGCGATATCGGCCAGCCGGTCCTCATCCCCGGCGATATGGGACGCTGCTCTTACATTGCGGTGGGTACGGAAAGAGCCATGCGGGAGTCGTTCGGCTCTACCTGCCATGGGGCGGGGCGGGTGCAGAGCCGCTCTGCTGCCAAACGCAGCTTGCAAGGCAGTGTGGTGGCCAGGGAGCTGGCGGCCCGCGGCATTACGGTTAAAGCGGGTAGTATGGCGTCACTGGCCGAAGAGGCCTCCCCGGCCTATAAGGATGTCAGTGAAGTGGTCGATATTACCGATAGAGCGGGCATCTCCCGCAAGGTAGCCAGGACGGTACCGATAGGTGTGATCAAGGGTTAGCATGTAGGGGCGCGGCGTATTTCCCGGACGCGGTTGGTGCCGTAATTCTGGCCAGGCTGGAAGGGCAGCTCAATTATGATTTCTTTCGCCGCCATCGATACACCAGCGGTATGGCGATAGCGGCGGCTGTTGCTGCGATAACACCACCGCTGTGCCACCCCGTCCACTCGCCTGACAGTGCCGGGGGTGGTGAGGCCTCCTCATTAATGGTAAAGGAGCCGCTCAAGCCGTTAACATCAATCGAGTAGGTACCCGCTCCCTAAGCAACGAAGAAGCCTGTACTCAGAATCTGCAAGCTCTCGAGAAGCATATATATGCCCAGTCCCATGATGATTATGCCTGCGATCAGGTGTAGCTTCCTGGTGTGCTTGTCCTTCCACTGGTAGACGTCCTGTGCCCGGCCCAGTCCGAAGTATATGCCCAGTGTGATACCTAAGAAAGGCGCTATAAATATTAGATTATATAGCAGAAGCGGCGGTACGTTTGCTAGCAACCCCTGGGTGGAGAGAATACCGGCGGCGATGATGTATGGTCCGATGGTACAGGGTAGCAGGAAAACGGTTACTATGACTCCGGCAACTGCGGCACCTCTAGCTGAGGTGACGTTAGACATCAGTTTCTTCACTCTGGGGCGCATCAGCATAGGCATTTCTGTGCCAACACCACCGGGTTTGTATTTTACAAAGTCCCGGATATTGAGAATGCCGAAGACTATGGCGGCGATGGCTAACGCCGTAAAAAGCCAGAAACCGACATTGGCCAGCATCTGGACAAGCTGGAAGAACTTGATGAAGACGAGTCCGTAGACAAAATACATGCCGAATACCACCCCGGTGAAAGATAGCCCGGCATAAAGTACACTCCGCCGGTTTCCCCGGTTATAGGCAACGATATAAACTAAGAGCAGGAGTAACACCGTGAAGGCGCAGGGATTAACGGCATCAGCGGCCGCCAGTGAAGCAATCTTGGCCAACGTCAAGCCGGTTGTGGGTTGTGGCACTGGTGCGGGTGTTGGTTCAGGAGTCGGCTCAGGGGTAGGCTCCGGTATTGGTGTCGGTTCCGGAGTTGGTTCAGGGATCGGCTCCGGGGTAGGCTCCGGTATGGGTGTCGGTTCCGGGGGCGGCGGTGTTGGTGGAGTAACTGCTTCTTCATTCCATTGCAGTATCCAGTCATCAATCTGAATGGCCTGTTCAAAACTAACATTTCCGCCCGGGGTCACCACATCCTCCGGATCAATGACATTATAATCAATACCATCAAGAACATCGCTCAGGTCATCGTTAATCAGTAGTTGCTTTAGTAGTTCACCATCCCCCTGGGGTCCAGTCTTGATCAAAACTTTCTCTTCATGCCATACGACGGGATAACCAGGCAGTGCGGCGAGGTCTTGGTCAGCGAAGCTTACTGAACTACCATCAACCAGCGGACAGGTATGGCAATCATATCCGTCTAAGACATCCCTGATACCGTTAATAATAGGAGTACCATTGATAATGTAATTATCCTGGCACAGGATCACCTGGGGAATCCTGAACTGCGTTTTGTATGCGGCGATGAATTCGTCGAAAACTTGAGTATTCTCCTGGTAGCCGTATATCTCGTATTCGATAACCACCAGATTGGGGTACTCTTCAGGCAACTGCTCCAGCAATAGGGGAGAAACACGGGCGCAGTCATGACACCCGATCCCCCCGAAGTAGACCATACAGATATAGTCTTCCTCTTCTTCCTGGGCATGAACTGGACTATCTTGAGCGATCGGACATAACCCAAAAACTAAAACAGCGCTAAGTAATCCTAATAAGTAACCCCTTAACTTCCATCCCGCTTGGTTGCTTACCAATCCTATCAATCTTCGCACTTACCCCTCATCACTATGAAGAATCACGCCTGGAATGCCGTAGTTTTCTAAGCGCTAGTGGGATCACAATGGCCAGGACCACCGCCGCAAGGATAATTACGGTAAGCCACCATTTAGACTGAATCATCGGCGCTTCCTTGACTGAAAATGATCCGTGCAGAGTATCGAGTGCTATCAAGTGAGTGCCTGCTTCAGCTTCAGATACGGCAAAGGTCACCGTCTCGCTAGTGCCACCGGCGAGGTTTATTTCCTTTACTTGCTCTATCAAATCATTTATTTTAAGAGTCAACGTATAGCTGCCTTCCAGTTCGCCGGTGTTAGCGACCAGAGCGGTTATCAGCACCTGCTCGCCAATATTTACCTCAGATGGATTGACGATTAGCGAATCCAAGGCAAAAGATGCCGGTCTCTTAACGACGTCAGGTGCAAAGTTGGCAGTAATGGTCATCGCTCTAATGGCCCTTATCTCTACCGGGTTATCCTCGCCCATCGGCTCTCCACTCCAATGAGTAAAATGAAAACCCTCTTCTGCCAGTGCTTCAATCATAATAGTATCAGTAAATTCAATTTCGAAGACCTCGGGATAGGAACAGGGGAAGTCCTCGCCAAGCTTGATGGTGCCTCCTCCTATGGGATTAACATCGACCTCAATATTCACGGTCGTCGGATGACCTGACGACCCGCCGCCGCCCCCTCAGCCAGCCTCAACCGGCTTTGCTGTAAACAGCATCGCTGCTAGCGGTGCTATCAGTATAAGGATGGCCCACGGCAAAGCGGTTTTCAATAATCTGTTATTCATTCCTTGCCCTTATCCTGGTGTAAGACGATAATTTGCTCTTTAAATGTCACCGGAATGGCTTGTTTCTCTGTGGCGGGAGACTAGTATTATCCTAACAGTAATTGATAGTAACATATCGGTTTTTCAGTTATCAAATAGTCACGAGAAACTAGATATGCTTTTCAATCTTTTAACCCGCCTGTAGCCATAAGATCAAGTAGTACACCCCGATACCGATCAATACCCAGGAGGTAACAATACGAATAATTCCCTGAGCGCGGGTCAGTTTTTCAAACCATGAAGAAACCCGGGTGATGCCAAAGGATAACGATATGCCGAATATCAATACCGGGAGCCCGGTACCGATGGCAAATACTGCCGGTAGAGCCACCCCGCCGGTCGATTTAAGGCTGAGTGGAATCAGTGTTCCAAAGTATAGTACAGCGCTATAGGGGCAGAATGCCAGGGCAAAAACGATTCCCAGCAGGAAAGCTCCTATCTTTCCCCATCGGCTTAATCTGGCCCCTAGCGAAGACATTCCGGAGCCTCCGGCAATAAAGCGGAACCGATGCACATTGAGCAGTATTACGCCCACCGCAATCAGAATCGGCCCGAGAACTTTTTCGCCGGTATCCTGAAGAAACATCGCTGCTCCGGGAATCTCGAGGCTGGCCCTGATAATCAGGAAACCCAGAACAGAGTAGGCTACCATTCTACCCAGTGTATAGAGTGCGCTGGCAGTGACTGCATAGCGGCGTTCGGTAACTCCCCGGCTGATGTAGGCTATCGCTGCGATATTGGTGGCCAGAGGACAGGGACTTATCGCGGTGAGTAGGCCCAGAGAGAAGGCTGCGATCGCGGGAGTACCCAAGATTCCGGAAGAACCGGAGATAAGGCCGCCGAAATCCATCAGCTAACTCCCTCGAGCGCATTATCAATCTTGGTTCTCATGAAAAGGGTAAAGCCTTCCTCGTCTCCTATGAGCTGCCAGATTTCGCTGATATGCTCAATATGGTCGGTGTTATCGATTACGGTATTGATGAATAGCTGAGATGTGTAGGCACCATACTTTTCGATAATGGCAGCATTGCTTTCCTCCTGAACATTGATCGACTCAAAGGTAATCTTGCCGCTATCCAGTTCCTCCTGGAAATAGGCTTCCAGGGTATAGCGTGTTGCTGCCTCGGCCCAGTTGCAGCTGTAACAGCGGTTGGTCCGGTGAAAATAGACTAAATCTACCCGGTTGGCTTGCGGATCAGGGCCGGTAGCCGGCGCAGGTTCATCTGGTGCAATTGGAGCCAGAATAGCATATCCGCTGTGAGAGTTGATCAACGTGCTTATCCTGTGATTATTGATATCCACTTGCTTGTAGCGCATCGTTTCCCATCCGCCATCATCAAACCGCGCGATATAGATGTCACCCTCCTTCGTTCCCTGGGGTATTTCAGCAGGGTTATAGCTAAGAGTAAGTCTGATCGGGGGATCAATGGTAATGCCTTCCGGTAGAAAGTCATAAGCCGGGCCAATGATGACGGTGTTTTCCGGAGCAGCCGGGGGATCGAGACCAATTATCACTTGAATAGACTGCACAGGGTTCTGCCCGCTGTCGAGGATCGAAGTACCCTTGTCTACTGAAAGAGTTATCGATCCGTCTGCAGAAATTACCTCGGAATCTGATAATATCTTTCTTCCACTGTCAACCGGAATCTCGGATTCTGTACCAAGGATGTTAATTTTCAGATGTGAGGCATTCTCATTTCCATTATTATTAGAAGGTGCACTGGGTGAAGCGGTACAGCTTGCCAGCAGTAAGGCGGATATTGCTGCCACTGCTAATACCAGCAGTTGTTTCCGAACGGATTTGGCTCTCTCTAACATCGGCCCCCTCTTTTTTCTTAACTAACCCCGCGGTACTTAACTTAATATGAAGTTAAACACGATGGATTGTTGGCGTTTTATTGCTATGCTTCCGATCATTTTTCCTGGCTTAGAGCAGTATTAATCAGTTCACCGATCTCTTTCTTGCTAAGCACCTTTCCGGAACTTACCAGTTTGCCGTTTATCACCAGGCCGGGAGGGAACAGGATAGCGTACTCGACCAGTGTTTTAATGTCCTGGACATATTCCACATCAGCATCGATACCCAGTTCCCGGACGACTTCCCTTGTCCTTTTATCTAACTCGTGACACTTCTGGCATCCCGGACCCAAGACCTTGATTTCCATGCGTCCTCCCTATTAGGTTGAGTGTCGAAATATGTCTCGGTTGGCGAAATTTGGGCAATGCCAACTATCTCTTCACCCAACCGGCAGTGGTAAGGTTAACTACTACTACGCAGGTTATTCTAACCCTGCCTCTTTCAGGGCTGAGATTAGTGACTCCTTACTGGGACACAGACCCATTATCCTGACCAGGCCGCCGATGACTAATGCCGGTGCTGTAGTCAGGTTGTACTTCTCGAACAGCTCATTCCTTCCTTTATGGGGAACGATGTCAACCCGACTGCCGTACTCTTTTTTGATTTCCTCGAGGAGCTTGCTGAGGCTGACTCCGCCCGAGCAGGTCGGTACCGACAGAAATGCTTCGATCTTCACCTTGTTCATAGTCCGCCCTCCCTTAGTGCGTTGTCGAGAGTGGTCCGGCTGGGGCAGATGCCCTCGATTCTTATCTTCTCGTTAACCACTATTGCCGGAACACAGCCGAGTTTGTATTCCTCAAACTTGGCTATTGCCTCCTGCCCCACCAGCTTAACGACCTCCAGCCTGTCCTTATACTTCTTGGCATACTCGTCGGCCAGCGCCAGAATAGCGACACACCCGGGGCAGGGCGGGTCCCCACTGAATACCTCCATCCTTACTTTCATGCTCATACCTCCTGTTCCCTTTTTACTGCTTTTTCTATCTCTTCTTCGGGAATAAGCTTTCCTGACGATATAATCTTGTCGTTTATTACCATAGCCGGCATTAGCATTATGCCGTATTTGTCCCCTTCCCTAGAAAAGACATCGAACTTGGTTACCTCAACCTGGCCGGGATACTTCCCGGCAACATTCGTTGCCCTTCTTTCTAGTTCTTTACATTTAACACACGGCGGTGTAGAGCCGAAGATTTTTATCTTTATCATATTCACCTCCTCCTTATGATATTATGCTATCGACCCGTATATCAGGCCGGTGATTGTGGCGGCTGCTACCACCAGTGCAACATAAGTCAGCATTTTTTTGGTACCCATAATGCCCCGGAGGGCGAGCATGCTGGGTAGTGACAGGGCTGGTCCGGCCAGAAGCAGTGCCAGCGCCGGCCCCTTGCCCATGCCTAAATCCAGGAAAGTTTTAATGATAGGCACCTCGGTGAGGGTAGCGATATACATCAGGGCTCCGCCGATGGAAGCGATAAAGTTGGCAAAGATGGTATTCCCTCCCATATAGGCAGCCATTGCGGTCGGCGGAATGACCACGCCCAGTATCCCGGCGATAAATACCCCGATTAACAGCCATGGCAGGATGCGCTTCAAGAAGTAAAGGGTCTCTTGCATCCATTCCTTAATCTCGTCTCCGGTAAACCAGCGCCACATAGAAAATCCCAGTACGACGCATAGAATGGCAAAGGGAATCCAGTTCTTTCCGGCGGCGGTAATCAGAATACCGAGTAGTGAGCCAAAGAAAATGCCATATTGCCATGGCTTCTTCTTGTCGGTATCAGCTTCGACTGGGGCAAAGGCCTGGTCCTGTGCTTTTTGTACTTCCTCTTTCCTGAAGATAAAGGCCATGATTAAACCGATGCAAACGGCAAAGGCGATGGCCGCTACCGCTCTCGCTATTCCCAACTGGTAACCCAGTATGTTGGCGGTATAGACAATGGCCAGTATGTTGATGGCAGGTCCCGAAAATAGGAAGGCTATCGCCGGACCGAGTCCGGCCCCCCTTTTGTAGATACCGCCGAATAGCGGCAGTACCGTACAGGAACACACTGCGAGAATTGCCCCCGAAACAGAGCCTACTGAATAGGCTATCGGTTTCTTGGCCTGAGGGCCGAAGTACTTGAGAATGGCAGCTTGCGAGGCAAAAGCAGAAATGGCTCCCGCGATGAAAAGGGCTGGCACCAGACAGCTAATGACATGCAGGGATAGATATTCTGCCAGTCCGTTCAGGCCGCCGCGTAGAATTTCAATGGCTTCCATTTAGTTACTATATCCTCGTATGCGCATTAACGCATTAATTTCAGACAAAAAAAGAGTGTTACTGTCTTAGCTTCCTAACACAGCCGGGGCCGACGCGTTCGGCTTTCATCAGACGCTCTCTGTCCTGGACGACCAATCTGTTTTCCTTAAGCGACTTCTTCACCGCTTCAACCAGGTAAGGGAAATATTCTGCCATTCCGTCTCTGTCTATTGAGTATAGTGACCATAATCCATCTTTCCTTAACTTAAGAAAACCGGCATCGTATAAGATACCCAGATTACGTGAGGCCCGGGTCTGGGATACGTTAAGTGCCTGCATTACCTCACAGACACAGCACTCCCTTTCCAGCAGCAGGTTTAATATCCTGAGCCTGGTTTCATCGGACAGGGCTTTTAGCGCTCTTATCAGGTTATACATTCTTCTTTACCATATATGCGCATATATGCCTATAGTTTAGTTCCTTTTCAGGGCTTTGTCAAGTGGTTTTATTGACAGGCTGGCTATCGGGATGCTACAGTTCGGCTAGTTTCCCGGGGATATAGAATCAATGCCTCCGCATTATACATTCCCGGGAGGGGGATCCGGATTGGAAGTTGGACAGGAGGATAGAGACGCCCGGCTCAAGGATTTATGCAGCAGCAGGTTATCCGGCAGGCGGATCATTCTGGCCAGCAACCGTGGGCCTATCGAGTACTACTTGACGGAAGAGGGTCAGCTTCGCTCGCGCCGCGGCAGCGGCGGAGTGGTTACTGCTCTTAGCAGTCTCGGCCGGTATGTTGAGCTTGACTGGATAGCCTGTGCTATGGGACGGGGAGACAGGGAGATTGCCCAGAAGGCGCAGGGCAGGCGTTTTAGGGCACCGGTAAAAGGTGACAAACTGTATCTCCGTTTCGTCTTCTGCCCCAGAGATACCTACCATAAATACTACAGCGTTATCTGCAACCCTCTGCTCTGGTTCCTGCAGCACTATATGTGGAACTCGCCTACTACACCCAACATCGATATCGATACTCATGATGCCTGGGAGCAGGGATATGTTGAAGTGAACCGGGCCTTCGCCAGGACGATTATCGATGAGGTGATGAGAAGTGAGTCACCGCCGATAGTGATACTTAACGACTATCATCTCTATCTGGCTGCCGCCTACCTGAGGCGCCAGATGCCTGATCTGGTAATACAGCACTTCACTCATATCCCCTGGCCGTCGGTAAGCTACTGGGAGCTGTTGCCGGGCTATATGCGGCAGGCTATCTTCCGGGGTTTATGTGCTGCGGATATTGTCGGTCTTCAGACAGCCCGGGACGTTCACAATTTCCTCCACTGCTGTGAATCATCCCTTGACGGGGCCGAGGTAGACTATACCCGGCATACCGTTAAGACGGAGGGTCGCCTCACCCGGGTTAAGGTATACCCGATATCAATCGATACCGCCGGCATCAGGAAGCTGCTTGCCACGCCCAGGTTGCAGGAATATGAGCGGGAGCTGGCGAGCCTTTGCGGCGAGCGTACTATAATTCGCGTTGATAGGGCTGAACCCAGTAAGAACATCATTCGTGGTTTCAAGGCCTTTGATATACTGCTGGAGCGTTACCCCCAGCTTCGGGGGCGGGTCAAATTCATCGCCTTTCTGGTGCCCACCCGAACCCATCTTAGGCTATACCGGCGCTATATGGAGGAGGCCACCCAGCTGATAGAGGCGATAAACAGCAAGTATGCGACGCGGGAATGGTATCCCATCGATTTCTTCTATGAAAACAACTATATTCAGGCCCTGGCCGGCATGCGGCTTTATGACGTTCTGCTGGTTAATGCCGTTATTGATGGTATGAATCTGGTTGCCAAGGAAGGTCCCACGGTCAACGACCGGGACGGTGTCCTGGTACTTTCTGAAACGGTTGGTGCCTGCGAGCAGCTAGGTGCTTATGCCCTGACGATAGCCCCGGCTGACCTGGAGGGGACAACGGAGGCTCTCTATCAGGCCCTGATGATGCCGCTCGAGGAGAGGAAGAGGCGTGCCGGTGCACTAAAAGAGTCGATCGAAAAAGAGGATATCACTCATTGGCTCTTGTGTCTGTTGGAGGATGCGGTCAGCTTGATCGAAGAGCGGTATTCGTCATCCACTTGAGAAGGAGCTCGACGTCACCCACCCCTTTCAGGGTAAAATCTGCTTCTGTCTCCAGGTTTCCCGGTGTCTCCGAACCGATGATGCCGATGGCAAGTCCCTGGAAGTCTCGTTCGTGGCAGGCGGCGTGTATCGCTCTGAAGGCATCAATGTCCGTGTAGTCGTCGCCCAGGTATATACCCCCCTTCAGGTTGTACTCCCTGATCAGGTCCATTGTCGCGGTGCCTTTGTCGGCCTCTATCGGGGGCAGCAGGTTGAAAGACATTTTCCCACGAGTAATCCTGAGACTTTTGGTCTGGGTTGAGTCGTTCAGTGTGTTTAATATTTTTCTCTCCGCCAGTTGAGGTTCTGGTGAGAGACGATAGTGAATAGTAGCCGTTATCCCCTTGTCTTCAATGATGATACCCTCATCGGAAAGCAGCGGGTTTAATTCTTCGATCACCGACTTGATTATTCCGGAATAATCAAGGGTATTGTCCTTCAACTCGATTCCGCCCGCTCTCCAGCGCTCCAGACCATGATTGCCGACGTAGACCATGCTGTCAACTCCTACCATTCCCCGAACTTGATTCAGTGGCCTTCCCGAGATAGCGGCTACCAGTGCTAGTTGACCGGAGAGTTTCAAGAGGTATTGTCGGCACAGTGGAGAGATGCTGGCCCGCTGCGGTGTAGGGGCTATCTTGCTGATCGTCCCGTCGACATCGGTAATAAGCCCGAAGGGAACCCGTTCCAGAATTTTCCGAATAGACTTCAGGTAGTGAAACGCATACGACACGGGTTAAATTTAGCAGGTGATACCTTATCGAGTCAATACCGGCAGAGGGGAAACGGATTTGTCGCGAGCAGTCTCGACAAATCGTATGATATGGGATAAAGTGGTACCAAGATGATGAAAGCCGATGGTTGTAGCCCTCCGGTTATCGCTGTAGATTTGGGTGGTACTAAAATAGCTGCCGGTATCGTTTCTGCTGGATATGAGATACTGGCCAGAGAATACTGTCCTACCCTGGCTGATGACGGTATTGAGGCGATAAGCGAGCGGGTAGTTTCTGCGGTCGGTCGGCTTATCAACCGGCAGGGTATGGACTTGTCCCGGGTGTGTTGTATAAGCATTGCTGCTTGCGGGGTGATCGACTCGGAAAACGGGGTAATAGTCTTTTCGCCGAACCTGCCCGGCTGTCGTGATATTACGCTGCGGGATATGTTAAGGGATAGGCTTGGTGTTAGGACGATGCTCATCAATGATGCCAATGCGGCGGCCATTGGTGAGCATCAGCTTGGTGCAGGGAAGGGGGTAAATAACCTTGTCTGCCTTACGCTGGGCACCGGCATCGGTGGGGCGATTATCATCGACGGCAGGCTGTACACAGGCTCATCCGGTAGTGCCGGGGAGATAGGGCATATGGTTATTGAGGCTAACGGGGCAAAGTGCCGGTGCGGCAATACCGGCTGCCTGGAAGCGCTGGCTTCGGGCACTGCTATTGCCAGGGAGGCGGCAGCACATGTTGCCCGTGGGGAACCGTCATCTCTCAGTGAGATTGTTGCGGGTAGACTGGAGGATATTACCGCAGAAAAGGTAGCCTTAGCCGCTCGAGAGGGAGACTCTCTTGCCCTGAATGTCATAAATCAGGCTGCCGCCTACCTGGGAGTGGGTATGGTAAATCTGGTTAATATCTTCAACCCGGAAATGATTGTAGTTGGTGGTGGGGTGGCCGGGATGGGAGACCTTTTGCTTGATCCGGTCAGGAGGGCGGTGAGGGAGAGGGCGTTTCTGGTATCGGCTGAGGCGGTGTCGATAGTCTCCGGCCGGCTTGGCAGCGATGCCGGAATGCTCGGTGCTGCCATTTTTGCCCTTCAGCAAGGGGGGAAATAAGGAGGGACACCATGAAGGTTCGTAAGGCAATTATCACTGCTGCCGGTTGGGGTACCCGATTCTTGCCGGTAACCAGGTCACAGCCTAAAGAGATGTTGCCGCTGGTCAATAAGCCGCTCATTCAGTATGCCGTTGAAGAGGCCATCAATTCTGGTATCGAGCAGGTTATTTTGATAACTGCGATGGGTAAGCATGCCATAGAGGACTACTTTGACCGCTATTTTGAGTTGGAATACGTTCTGGAGCAGAAGGGGGATACCAAAATGCTTCAGGAGATGCGCCGGCTGTCCAACCTGATCGATATCTGCTACATCAGGCAGAAGGAGCAGCTGGGGCTCGGGCATGCCGTTCTTATCGCCAGGAATGTCATTGCTGACGAACCGTTTGCTGTTCTGCTTCCCGATGATATCATCGATAGCCGGGTGCCGGCCCTGAAACAGATGCTCGATGTTTATCAGCAGCGGGGTGCCAGCGTGGTTGCCGTCGAGCGGGTGAATGCCCGGGATACCGCGAAGTATGGCATTATTGAGCCGGAGGAGATTTCCCCCCGTTTGTACCGGGTGCTGAGTCTGATTGAAAAGCCTCCGCCGCAAGAAGCGCCGTCTAACCTGGGCATAGTGGGCAGGTATGTCCTCGCACCTGAGGTATTTGATGCGCTTGCCGCTACCCCGCCCGGCAGGATTAAGGAGATTCAACTGACCGACGCTCTGCAGTTGTTGCTCAAGCAGCACGCGATAAACGCCTGCGAATTTGAAGGGGTCCGCTATGATACCGGAACTCCATCCGGTTGGCTTGAGGCAACGATAGCCCTGGCGCTAAAGGACCCTGATATCGGGCCGGGACTAAGACAGTATTTAGATAAATTACTCCAGGGACATTGAGGCTGTTTATCCCTTTTGCCGTGTTGCATATCGAGAAGTTTCTCTTCATTGACAGCCAGTATAGCTTGCACTAAAATCGTATACATTGGTTATTCTTAGACAGAGGTTGGAATAGGATGACAGGTGATGAAATCCGGTCGGCATATTTGAATTTTTTTAAAGAGAGGGGGCATGACATCATCCCCAGCGACTCTTTAATACCCCGGGGTGATCCCACTTTGCTCTTTACCAGTGCCGGTATGGTGCAGTTTCAGCCTTACTATTTAGGCGAGAAGCAGCCGGCTAATCCCCGCTTAGCTTCATGTCAGAAGTGCTTTCGGACTACCGATATCGAATCGGTAGGCGACTTGATTCACCTCACTTTCTTTGAGATGCTGGGTAACTTCAGTATCGGGGACTACTTCAAGCAGGAAGCTATTAGCTGGGCGTGGGAATTTGTTACCCGTGATTTGGGGCTGCCGCCATCCCGGCTGTGGATAGGCATCTTTCTTGATGACGACGAGACCCTGGGTTACTGGCGTAAACTGGGAGTTCCGGAGGCAAGGATATTGCGGTTTGGTGAGGAGGATAATTTCTGGGGGCCGCCCGGTAATTCCGGACCGTGTGGTCCGTGCAGTGAGATACACTATGATCTGGGCGAGAATATCGGCTGTGGAAAGCCTTCCTGTAGCCCCGCCTGTGGTTGCGGGCGATTTTCTGAGATCTGGAACCTGGTTTTTACCCAGTATAACCAGGATGAGACTGGCCGCCGTACTTTGCTTCCCAAGCCCAATATTGATACCGGGATGGGTTTGGAGAGAGTAGCCGCGATAATGCAGGGTAAAGCTTCCGTCTATGAAACTGACCTCTTTATGCCTTTGCTGGAGTGCGTATCGGGACTTGCGGAGAAGAAATATGGTTCTGATGAAGAGACTGATAATGCGATGCGGGTGGTAGTTGAGCATGGCCGGGCGGTTGCCTTTCTGATCGGTGACGGGGTAATACCTGCTAACGAGGGGCGGGGCTATGTACTGCGACGGCTGCTAAGGCGGGCGGCGGTGTTTAGCCGAAGATTGGCCAAGGATAAACCATTTCTGGCCGAGGTGGCTAAGGCTTCTATTCGGAAGATGAGCCATATCTATCCGGAAATAGTGCAGAGGGAAGACTTTATTATCAGGGTGATTGAGAGTGAGGAGGCAAGATTTAGTGAGACACTCAGTACCGGTCTGGGATTGTTAGACGAGATTATTGAAGAGGCAATCGGTAAGGGTATAAAGGTAATCCCGGGTAAACAGGCTTTTAAGCTGTACGATACCTACGGCTTTCCCATAGAGCTGACTAAAGAAGTTGCCTCTAGGTCCGGTTTATCGATGGATTTAACTGGTTTTGAAAGGGAAATGGCAAAGCAACGGGAAAAGGCCCGCGCCGCCCACAAGTTCGCCAGGAATCTGAACATACCGGGTAAAATGGATAAGCGGCATGAGGTTCGGAAGACCACCTTTGTCGGTTATGATGGCCTCAAGCACAAATCGCCTGTAGCCTACCTTATGGTTGATGACAGACCTGTCGAAACGGTGGCAGAGGGGAAGGAGGCAAGCGTTGTTCTGGAGGCCTCTCCTTTCTACGGAGAAATGGGGGGGCAGGTGGGTGATACCGGTGAGTTGATTGGCACGGCGGGCAGATTCTCTGTCACCGATACTACTCGCAGCTTACAGAATGCCATAGTACACCATGGTTATGTCAGTGATGGCAGTATTGCCGTTGGTGATATCGTTGAGGCGATAGTGGATGGACAGCGGCGCCTCGATATAGCCCGTAATCATACGGCAACCCATTTGCTGCAGCTTGCCCTGCGTCAGGTATTGGGCGAGCATGTTCAGCAAAGAGGTTCGCTGGTAACTCCGGAGCGGCTCAGATTTGATTTTTCCCATTTGGCAGCGCTGGCGAGGGAAGAACTGAATAGGGCAAGCCATATTGTTAATGATAAGATCCGTCAAAACCTGAAGGTGTATAGTGCAGAGGTCTCCTATTCAAAGGCGATTGCGGAAGGCGTGATAGCTTTATTTGATGAAAAGTATGGAGATATAGTCCGTGTGGTGAAAATAGGGGAGGCGGCTGTCAGTGCAGAGCTCTGCGGCGGCACTCATGTCGGTTCAACCGGAGAGATAGGTTTCTTTCAGATTGTTAGTGAGGGTAGCGTCGGGGCTGGTTTACGCCGTATTGAGGCTGTTACCGGCAGGGAGGCTGAAGAATTCGTCAACCGGCGATTTTTCAGTTTGGATAGGATTGCCGATTCTCTGGGGACGACAGCGGGTGAAGTTCAGGACAGGGTAGCTCTTTTGTCGGTTGAATTGGAAACGGAGCGCCGCCGAGTCTTGACCCTGGAGCGGGAGCTGTCCCGGCAACTATCGGTGTCTTTGCTGAGTCAGGTGGCAGTGATTAACGGGGTCAACGTGCTGGCTGCTAGGGTGCCGTCTTGTCGTTTGGAAGCTCTGCGCGAACTGAGCGACCGCCTCCGTGAAGAGTTGAAGAGTGTGGTGATAGTACTGGGTACGATTTGTGATGATAACCCCCTTTTTCTGGCGGCAGTAACTCCGGATCTGGTGGCTAAAGGCTATAATGCCGGTGAGATAGTTCGAAAGGTTGCCAAGGTGACCGGGGGTGGTGGTGGAGGTAAAGCTCAATTCGCCCAGGCAGGTGGCAAAGATAAAAGCAGGTTGGAGGAGGCTCTTCATCTGGCGAAGAGCCTGGTTTAGATCGATTGGGTTTAGCCTGTTGATTTCCCGCGGTTAATTTTGGTGACCACGGTCAGGATGCTTTTGAGGTCTTTTAAGGGAGGCAGGCATAACGCGTATCTTGGGTCTCGATATCGGTGATAAGAGGATCGGGGTAGCCATCAGTGACCCCCAGGGTATATTAGCAACCCCGTTTACCATTATTAACCGCCGCAACGAAGAGGCAGATATCCAGGCCATTACTGATATTATCAGCCTGCATCAGATTGAGCGGGTTATTGCCGGTCTACCTCGTTCTATGGACGGCAGTATCGGTGAGCAGGCAAAAAAGGTGGAGGCCCTAGTCGAGAGACTGCGTGGCCAGACCAGAGCTCCGGTGGAGTACAGGGATGAGCGCCTATCAACAGTTTCTGCCCGGCGCTTGATACAAGATGCTCGGAATAAGAAAGCCAGGTACGACGATGCTATAGCGGCTGCTCTTATTCTGCAGTGCTATCTGGACGAAGAATATTAGGTAGGGTGTTCTAATCGTGGCCAGCTTACGGGTTTCATATTTTATGCCGTCTTCTTACCGGAGTATACAGTTGTTGCCGGTGGTGTAGAGGGATACTCGTTTGAGGAGGTAGAGGAATGATAAAGTGGTTGACTGTTGAAGAAGCACGGCGCTACCTTGAGTTGCCCCGTGCGGATTACTTGAAGAATTATGTGGCGGCCGGAGAGTTGGCTGAGACGCGCAGAGGGACCAGAGTAGTGTTCTCACAGGAAGAGCTGGACAGATGGAGGAATGAGAGAAAAACGTTCGTTCTGGATATGAGGGACTATATGAAGTGCCTGCACTTTGCTGTGGGGAGCCTCTACAAATACTGCTCGGTCTTCGGGTGTGCCGCCAGTAGTTCCTCGGATCTGGCTAAAGTCGTTGATAGCTTTATGTTGCAGAAGCTGGGTGAAACTGCCTTTCAAGAATTTATGGCTAAGAATTTCAAAATATTCGTCAAGTTTGAGTTTGAGTTTCGCGAGGAAGTCGTCAGTCAGGAAGTTACCGAGATTGCTTTGCCGGGTAAATGGCTCAGTGTGTATAATCCCCCGGAAAAGTTGAGGCTTACGGTTAAGACAATTGAGATGGGTAATGCCAGGCTCGTCATTCCCGAGTCCGAGGTGGAACACCGCCGGCACCATGATTTGATTGATGTATACGTGATGGTGCGTGTAGAGTTGCCCCCTGACCATATGTTTCGGGTTCTGGGAGATAGCTTGTGTTCGAGGCTTGGCGCTAGAAGAGAAGAGACGACCCTCTCTCGCTCCGAGTACCTTGAAGGAGATTATGGTATTGTCACAGACGAAGCGCTGATTCCTCGCCTTGAGCCTATCCGGACCGAAATCGTCGGATATGCCTGGCTTAGTGAGTTGCTTGAGGCCGGAGTTCAACCAGGCATCCCGGCGCAAAAGCTGCAGCCCGGTTATTACCTGCCTGCCGGAAGTCTCAGGAGGGGCGATTTGGAGTGGCGGAAACTTATTGAGCTGCTGTGAAGTGAAGTTGTGCGGGGACAGCGTGTGACCGGCATAGAGTAGAGATAGAGGGGTTGCTCTTTGTGACCACAGATTTGGCGTTAGCGATAGGGGTGATGATAGTCGTCGGTTTTTTCGGCGGGAAGTTGGCCAAAAAGCTTAAACTCCCCAGGATTACCGGCTATATTGTCGTCGGTCTCTTGCTGAGTCCCTCCGCCCTGAATCTTGTACCGAGGGCTACGATAGAGAGCCTGAATATAGTTACCTCTGTTGCGCTGGGAATTATTGCCTATGCGATTGGTGGCAGTCTACGCCTGGGGTCTATTCGGAGGCTGGGTAGAAGCATTGCCTGGATAACGATGGTGCAGGCTTTAGCCGCCTGGCTCATCGTTACTCTGGTAGTGGTCTTGCTGGCCCCTCTCATCTTGAATGTCCCTCAAGCAACCGTTCTGCGTTTTTACTTCCCGATGGCTTTTATCATTGGGGCGATAGCATGTGCTACGGACCCGGCAACGATTCTGGCGGTAACGCGTGAGTACAGGGCGAAAGGGCCATTAACGACGACGCTCTTGGCCTTGGTGGCAATTGATGATGCCGTTGCTGTTATTGCTTTTGCCATTGCTGTCGGGGTGGCACAGCCGCTAGTGAGCGGCATCGGTGGCGCTTCTTTCTATCAGATGTTGGGGGTTCCTTTTCTGGGGGTAATCGAGTCTGTCGGAATAGGTACTGCCTTCGGCTTCGCTTTGGTTTACATAACCAGACTGACAAAAACACGTGCCCTGCTGTTGATGGCAGTTTTAGGGATTATTACGCTATGCACCGGGGTCGCCAATATGCTGGGTGTTTCTTTGATTATGGCGAATATGGCTGTCGGCTTTGTCGTGACCAATAGGATGGCAGAGGATGAGCCATTTATTGTGGTTGAGGGTGTTGATGAACTGGTCTTTGCTGTATTTTTCGTACTGGCGGGAATGCACTTCGATTTTGACGTCATGAAAGTTGTCGGCGTTATGGTGTTATTGATATTTGCTACCAGATTTGCTGGCAAATACTACGGGGCGAGGATTGGTGCCGGAATCTCTCATGCTGAAGAAACGGTGAAAAAGTATGCCGGATTCGCCCTGCTGCCCCAGGCCGGCGTTGCCATGGGACTGGCGCTCCTGGCGCGAAATGCGTTTCCCGCCTTTGGTGACATTATTTTGAATGCCACTCTTGCTGTTGTCATCATTAATCAGCTGATTTCACCGCCTATGGTGAAGCACGCTATCTTCAAGGCCGGTGAAGCAGCCGGCATGGGTAAACCGGTGCCTGATACTTAATGGCAGGTTGGTACACACTTTTTATTCGGTAAGGCTCTGGTCTTGCAGGGATATCTGGCGGAGTTTTACTTCGCCCCAGAGACCCATATGGCTGCCGGTGATGATTACTGTCCCTTTTATTCCCTCGATACGTTGAGCCGTCTCAATTCCTCTCGGTATGTCGCTCGGTTGCTCAATCAGGTTGCCGATGGCAGTGGCAGCAGTGTCAGCCAGAGTGGCTGATTTGGACAGTACTATTACGGCGTCAGCCTTACCGTAACTGAAGGAGTGTCCCACAGTTCCCGACGATGTACAAATTCCCAGGGGGGTATCTGCCCCGTCGATTTCCAAACCGATTCTGCCGTTCAGAGGCGATTTACCGGCGTAAATCCCGATCAGCCTTTTCTTAAGACTCTTGAGGTAAATATCACCGCCGTTTTCTACGATTATCTCCGGCGAAAAGGGGAGTAGTTCGGTACCAACAAATTCAGCGATGGCGCCGGCTACTCCTGCCATGGGGCCGGTTCCGGCGCTCTCGGCTGAAGTTGACATCACCTTTACTATCTGTGGGGCGTCGCTTTCGACACTTATCGGTTTAAGGGAGGTTTGAAAATCGGGATGTCGCTCGATATGCCTTTCCAGTATACTCCGGTATTTTGTCACCAGCCTGAAGGCTTTTCTTTTCAGATTGGTTGAGGCACGGATACACAAATCCGTCTCTTTTACTACGACGCTAAAAGAGATTAGATCTATATCTCTAATCCAGTGTCGATAGGTTCTCGGCTGATACATAAACTAGAAGTGGAGTTCCATAGCTCTCGGGGGGCAGGCCTTCAAGCAAAGTCCGCAAGCCAGGCATTTCTTGTCGTGAAAACTAACTATCCTGCTGATCGGGTCAAGCTCGAAGGCACCGGAGGGACAGATAGTTATGCAGGCGCCGCAGTGAGTGCACCTTTCCTCATTGCGAGTAACATTCTGGCTGAGCGATTGCACCGTGACGCCGGTTTCGGTTAGATACCTGACGCCTTTTTCATAGTCTTCCTGCTTCCCTTTGAGCTCCAGTACCAGCAGGCCCTCTTTATCGGGGGTAACTGATGCCTTCAAGATGTTGAAATCAAGGTCGTAATGCTTGACCAGCCGGCTTATCATCGGCTGGTCTACCAGTCGTTTCGGAAAGTGTAAGACTATTTTTCTCGATACCGTCATTGAGACTACCCTGCTGCTCACCGTGTGAGAGTAACCCGATTACTCTAATTAAACAATCGTTCATCGAGTTTGTCAACGTGGGGAGGCATCTGCCTGAACCGGGTAAAGGTCATCCCCACCGGCGGTCTCCCTAATATATTTGTAAAGACTGTTTTTGGCGTTATACAATGGGGGGAAGTTTCTACCGGTTTTTCCCGGGTATGTAGTTTGGGCCTGTTCCGGAGGAACAGATTGTGTTTACTTTAACTTGCGGGGGTAAGTTTGGCTAAGAAAAAGGAAGAGAAACACGAGCGTGGGTTTACCCGACACCAGCTTGCCCGGTGGCAGCAGCAGAAGAAGCGGCAGCGCATTTTTCTCATCTTGGGGCTTGCTGTTATTGCTGTCGTCGGCGGCGTTATCGGGTCTGGCTGGTATCGTAATGAGTACCGGCCGATGCAGGAGGTTGTGATTAAGGTAAACGAGACTGAGTTCGATATGGGCTATTACGTTGATACGCTAAAGACCAGCGGTAAGCTGTATCAGCAGATCTACGGGGAGAGCCAGTACCTCTTCTATATGCAGTCCGTGGCTGACCAGGCGATTACCGGTATTCAGCAGAGGGAGCTAATCAGGCAGGGTGCTATGGCATTAGGTATCGTAGTTAGCGATAGCGAGGTTAGCAAGGAGCTCAAGGGGAATGATCCCCCTCTGGGTAACGAATATCGTGACCTGGTCAGGGGTGATATGTTGCGTAGCAGGTTACTTGACGAATATTTTGAGAAAGAGGTGCCGCAGTTTGCCGATCAGAGACAGGTTATAGCGATGTTTCTCGAGAGTGAGAGCCGGGCAGCTATGGTCAGAAAGATGCTTGAGGCTGGAGAAGATTTTGCCGAACTGGCCGGTGATTTTTCTCTGGACAGCCTTAACTTGACTGAGGATGACCAGGCCGGTTGGTACCCGGCGGAAATTCTGTCGGAAGGACTGGGGCTTGGCGTGGTTGAGGACTACGTTTTCGCTGCCGGGGTAGGGCTGAGCGGACCGGTTTATGACGACACCAGGACTAAAGACTTCGGCTATTGGCTGGTCAAGCTGGTGGAGAAAGATGAGGATGAGCAGGGCGAACTGTTTAATGTTCAGGTAATGCTGTTGGGCAGTGAGGAAGAGGCGCGGGGAGTGATAGACCGGTTGGAACTCGGGGTTAGTGGTGACTTTGGCGAAATAGCCGGCGAGCTTTCTCAGGATGCTGCCTCGAAAGAAGACGGCGGTGATTTGGGCTGGCTTGATCCTGATGAGATAGCTGAGCCCTTTGCAGATTTTGTTCTGAATGCTGAACCGGGGTCACTGAGTGAGCTGATAAAGGATGATACGGTTGTCACCAACGGTGGCTATTGGCTGATTGATGTCCTGGGTATTGAGGAAGGCAGGCAGATTTCTGAGGTCGACCGGGACTTCCTGAAGAGCATGGCTCTGGATGAGTGGATTTCTTCTTTATGGGATGATCCGGAGACTGTAGTGGAAAGCTACCTGGATGCCGAAAAGATAACCTGGGCGATAGACAGGGCTGTCGGTAGTTGAACCGGGGGGGTATCGAGATGATGGAAAGGGATTGCGTCGGGGTTGGTATACTGGGGCTGGGGGTGATTGCCGGACAGGTTGCCCGTGTTCTGCGTGACAAGTCAGAAATCCTGGCCGGTCGGGTCGGTTGCCCGCTTGTCTTACGAAAGGTAAAGGTTCTGCCTGATGACTTGAGCCGGCCGCAGGTAAAGGAGATGGGGGCTCATCTCTTTACCACCGATGATGAAGAGTTTTTTACCTCACCCGGGATAGATATAGTTGTCGAAGCCATCGGGGGTGAGCATCCGGCCCTGGAATATTTGACCCGGGCGCTTGGTGATGGTAAGCATGTTGTTACCTCCAACAAAGAAGTTATTGCCAAGCATGGGGCTGAGCTTCTGAAACTGGCAGACCAGAATGGGGTGGTGCTGCGTTATGAAGCTAGTGTTGGTGGGGGTATCCCCCTGATTTCCCGTTTCCGGTATGATCTGGTGGCTAACCGGATAGAAGGTATCTATGCGATTATCAACGGGACGACCAACTATATTCTGACTCGAATGGCTGGAGAGGGCGCGGACTTTTCTTCGGTTCTGGCCAGGGCTCAGGATTTGGGTTATGCCGAAGCTAATCCGGAGAATGATATAGAGGGGATAGACGCTGCCTATAAACTGGCTATTCTGACCTCGCTGGCGTTCCACACCGAGGTCAGACCGGAGGATATCTATCACGAAGGGATTTCACGATTATCCAGCCGTGATTTCCAGTATGCCCGGGAGCTTGGTTTCGCTATCAAGCTGCTGGCCATTGCTAAAGAGAGTGATGGAGTGGTTGAGGTCCGGGTGCATCCGGTCTTTATACCGGAAGACTCTCTTCTGGCTAAGGTCAATGGTGTCTATAATGCCGTTCTGGTTGAGGGGGATCTGGTTGATAAAGTCCTCTTCTTCGGTCAAGGCGCGGGTCCACTGCCTACCTCCAGCGCTGTAATAGCTGATGTTGTCTCGGCGGCGCAGGATGTCCTGCGTGGTATTAGCGGCGGAGTCAGGTGGGAGTTGGGGCCCGGCAAGGTGATCAAACCCATGTCTGGCATTGAAACCAGCTACTATCTCCGTCTCAACATTGCCGATCGGCCTGGTATCCTGGCTCAGATTGCCAAGGCCCTGGGTGACCGTCAGATCAGTATTTCCTCTGCCATCCAGAAGCTGGCTGACCGGGTGGCTCAGACCGCTGAAATTGTTATCATTACCTATCCTGCCCTGGAAAAATCGATGCAGTCGGCGCTGGGAGAATTAGGCCAGCTATCCGGGGTAAAGGAAGTAAGCAACTTAGTTCGGGTGGAGGCTTTATAATAGAGTAGCAATGAAAAACGGAGTGCTAGCCAGATATAGAGACTATCTACCGGTTACCCCTGATACGCCGCTTTTCTCGTTAGGCGAGGGAGATACCCCGCTGGTCAGGTGCCCGTCTCTTGAGAGAGAGACTGGCTGTGGGGAACTCTATTTTAAGCTGGAGGGGTGTCAGCCTACCGGTTCCTTTAAGGACCGGGGTATGGTTGTCGCGGTGGCCAAGGCGATGGAGGCCGGCAGCCGGGCCGTAATGTGCGCCTCTACCGGTAACACCAGCGCCTCAGCGGCGGCCTATGCTGCCTATCTCGGGATTGAGGCTATTATTGTGGTACCCGAGGGTAAAATCACGATGGGTAAGCTGGCTCAGGCTGTCGTCTACGGAGCCAAGATAGTTGCTATTGAGGGAAATTTTGACCAGGCCCTGACTATCGTAAGGAGTCTGACCGACAGGCATCCGGTTACCCTGGTGAACTCGGTTAATCCCAACCGTATCGAGGGCCAGAAAACGGCTGCCTTCGAGATTGTTGATAACCTGGGGGCTGCGCCGGACTACCTCTTTATCCCGGTGGGGAATGCCGGGAATATTACCGCCTACTGGAAAGGTTTTATGGAATACTTCGGGT
Organism: Dehalococcoidales bacterium; assembly: GCA_028716225.1. Lineage (NCBI taxonomy): Bacteria > Bacillati > Chloroflexota > Dehalococcoidia > Dehalococcoidales > Dehalococcoidales bacterium. The sequence continues at coordinate 113,480 of JAQUQE010000003.1, forward strand.
TGGGTAAGGCGAAGGCTAAGCCCAGGATGATGGGTTTTCAGGCTGAAGGTGCTGCCCCTATTGTCCGGGGATATCCTGTTAAGGAGCCGCAGACCGTCGCTACCGCGATACGAATCGGTAATCCGGCGAGTTGGCAAAAGGCGGTGGCGGCTCGTGATGAGTCCGGGGGAACTATTGATATGGTCAGCGACGATGAAATCCTGGCGGCTTACCGGCTTATGGCGGCTAAAGGGGGTATATTTGGTGAGCCGGCTTCGGCAGCTCCACTGGCCGGTCTAATCAAGCTCTCTCGTTGTGGGATGGACTTTTCGCAGAAGAGGGTGGTCTGTGTGGTGACCGGTAGCGGCCTTAAGGACCCTGATAATGCACTGAAAAGCGCAGAGCCCTTCCTTAAGCTGCCGGCTGACTTGGCTGCTGTGGAACGGGCTTTGGGTTGGGGCTAAAGAAATAGCGTCGAGAAATTAACGAGGAAGGTAGTGTTTGACTCGGATAAAATTCAGGCGGCGGTAGCTTCCATTATTGAGGCTATCGGAGAGGACCCGCAGCGTGAGGGCTTGGTGGGTACTCCCCGCCGTGTCGCTGAGATGTATGCCGAGCTATTCAAGGGGATGGGTGTGGATCCCAGGGAAGTGCTCTCGGTAAGCTTCGGAGAGGGACACCGTGAAATGATCATCCTCAAGGACATCCCGTTCTATTCTATGTGTGAGCATCACCTGCTGCCCTTTTACGGACTGGCTCATATCGGCTATATCCCTAATAACGAAGGAAGCGTAGTCGGTGCCAGTAAACTGGCCAGAGTAGTCGAGATTGTAGCCCAGCGCCTGCAGCTTCAGGAGAGGATGACCTCTCAGATTGCCGATGCTATTGCCGATGGGATCAATGCCAAGGGAGTGGCTGTGGTCCTCCAGGCAGAGCATATGTGTATGGTTATGCGTGGCATCAAGAAACCGGGCAGCAATATGGTCACCTCGGGTTTGCGGGGTATATTCCGTACTGACCCCAAGACCAGGGCCGAGTTTTTTTCGCTGATTCGAAGTAAGTCTCCTATCGATTAGGCAGGCCCGGTCACTCACCCATGATCTGCAGTATCACCCGTCTCGAGCGGGGCCGGTTATCGAAATCGATCAGGACTATCTGCTGCCAGGTACCCACCACTAGTCTCTTATTGCTGAAAGGTACTGTCAGCGAGGCCCCCTGTAGTGAAGCACGGACGTGTGAGTAACCGTTGCCGTCGCCCCAGCGACGGTCATGGGCGTAGGCAATATCTTTAGGGACAATTCGCTGCCACATATCCTGCAGATCGGCCAGTACTCCGGATTCGAACTCGATGGTGGTTAGGCCGGCCGTTGAACCGGCGATAAATATCGTGACAATGCCGTTAGCTACCCCGGCCCTGGCTAATTCCTGCTCTATGTCGGGTGTGATATCGATAATATCACACTCACCTCTGGTATTGAGAGTAATTTCCCTGGTCACTATCATATCCCCTACTCCTGTTGTCCAATATCTGGTTTATCTCTTTCTTCAGCCCGGCGGTATCAAAGGGCTTGGGAACACAGGTGGCTCCGGTCGCTTTAAGGAACTCTCTGGCATCGGAGCTGATCATGTCTCCGGTGGTAAAGATGGCCCTCTTCTGCAGGGAAGGGGCTGTCTTCCCCAGCTCATCATACAGTTCGGTGCCGCTTAAGCCGGGCATTTTGATATCACAGATGATAAGGTCGTAACCCTGCTCCTTAATCATCTCGAGGGCCTCTCTGCCGCTGCCTGCCGTCGCCACATCATAACCCTCGCCACCGAGCACCTTCTTCAGGAACGCCAGTATGGCCGGCTCGTCATCCACCACCAGTATCAGGCCCTCGACGGCCTTCCCGGCCTCCTCGACTGCCTCCGTCTCTTCTATCTTCCCATCCTCCTCCGCTACGATGGGCAGATCGACGAAGAAGGTAGCCCCCTTGCCCTCCTCGCTCTCGGCATACAACTCACCGTTATGCTCGGCGACGATGCCCCGGGATAGGCTCAGGCCCAGGCCGGTCCCTTCTCCCACCTCCTTAGTGGTGAAGAAGGGATCGAATATCCTCTCCAGGTTCTCCCCGGCTATGCCGAGCCCGTCATCGGCAAACGATATCCGTATCCTGTCGCCGGCCTGCTCTGTCCTGATGGTAAGCCTGCCCCTGCCGTGGGCCTTCTTCATCTCCGTCTCGGCGTTGACGATGATGTTGAGGAATACCTGCTGGAGCTGGCTGGCATCGGCCACCGTCCAGGGCAGTTCGTTATCGAGCAGGGTAATCACCTCGATGTTGGAGGTCTCCAGGGCGTACTTGCGCAGCGCTAGGGTGCTTTCGATTATCTCGTTGATTCCGGTACAGGTCCGTACCGGCTTGCGCTGGCGGGCGAAGGTAAGCAGTCTCTTCACGATGTCGGCTACCCTCTCGGCGCTGTTATTGATAATCTCAACGTCTTCCCTTAAGTCTTCGGGCAGGTCCTTCTCCATCAGCAACTCGGAGAAGCCGATCACGCTGGTTAGGGGATTGTTTATCTCGTGGGCGATGCCGGAGGCCATCTCGCCCACCGATGCCAAGCGGCTGGTTACCTGGGCCTTCCTCTCCATCTCCCGCTTCTCTGCCTCAGCCTTTTTCTGCGCGGTGATATTGCTGGTAACAGTAACGACAGCAGACACATTCCCATGGGAATCAAATAATGGCGAGGCATTATTCAGTAAGTCAACATAAGAGCCGTCTTTAGCCCGACATCTATATTCCAGGTTTCTCATCCCTTTGCCTGACTCTAACTGGGTAAATTCTTTTCTCACACGTTCTAAATCTTCCGGGTGGACTAATTCGAATGCGTTTATTTTACTTACCTCTTCAGGTGAGAAGCCTAGGTGTTTTCTGAATGCCGGATTGGTAAAGACAAAGTTCCCTTCCATATCCGTTGTGGATATAATCTCGGAAGCAGTCTCCACTAGCTCTCTGTACTTTTCCTCCGACGCCCTCAGTGCTTCCAGGGTCTTATTGAAATTGTTCTTCAGGTGTGATAATTCGTCACTACCCGTCACAGAAACGTGACCTAACAGGTCATTTGCTGCTCTGATTTGATCAATCTCTCGGTCAAAACGTAGTAACCGGGACAGGACCGATCTGTGCAAAAATAGTAGGATTACCAGTGCAAGCACCCCCCCTGCGATAGCAAGTACCACCATAAAATAATTGATGGTATTCTGTCCCTCCCTGTGAATATCCCTTGGTACGTTTATCTTTAGGATGAGGCTTGGGTTGTCATAAATATCGTCAACAGAAGCGTATCCAGCAGCACGCTCACCGTCCAAGGGTTCAATAACGATCGGCGTGCCTGTCTGTAAAGATGGCTTCACTTCTTCGAGGTCGGTCGGCAATAGCGAATTGTCAAACAGATTGATATCGATGGACAATCGTGTTAACCCGGCTAGCTCCTCGATTTTGGAAGTGTCTAAGTAGCGTCCCATAATAAGTGTTCCACGAATAGGCCCTTCATCTCCACTGGTCAGTATGGGCCGTGAACTGATGAGCATAGGGAGTTCGGAAAGGGTAAGCACCCCTTCTACGTTACTCTCTGTATCAGGATGATGCAGAAGGAGGCTGTCAGGGTAAAGATGTTCTTGAAAACTCTCCGGGAGAGGTACTTCCTCTTCGTTTTCCAAATCGAAGGCCTTAGCAAGGATTACCTGGTTGGCGGAGTTGATAAACACCATAAGATTAAGCTCTAGTGTTACGAATGTCCCGTCGATTAGATTTGACTCAATATAGGCATCGTTATTATCCTCGATGAACTCATAGGTATCATCCCATGCTGCCCAGTCCTGATTGACGGCATCTATCGAAGATATTTCTTTGTCCAGGGCACTCTTGAGACGCTCCACATTGGTATGGATTGCCTCCTGCTCCAACCGAGCGTAACTCCGCAGCAGGACGTTTTGAGAGATTGCATATATAGTAGCGATCAGACAGCCGAATGTAACTGCAATGAGAACTATCGTCTTCTTACGGAGTGTCATTTGTATTGACCTTTACCATTGTGGTTTCAGTAGATTCTGTGCTGTCCGGGTATTCCGAATTCTATTGGCTCTGGACCTCAGTCTAGTCAGGTCACCTTTATCTGAAATATGTTCGCATATGGTGCGTTCAAAAGCAATCACCCGTTAGTTCTTCAACCGGGACAAAGGTGGGCCAGTGCGGGGTCTTTTAGTTCTTCGGCCCCTGTCAGTCCGGAATTAGCCCGTCCCAGATGATGTCATCCAGCTCAAATACGGGGCCGTCCTGGCATACCTGCTTCAGTCCGCTTCTGGTTCTCACCGTGCAGGCGTAGCAGACCCCAAGCCCGCAGCCCATCCTCATCTCCAAGGAGATCTGTACCGGCTTCCCTGCGAGGCCGAGCTCTCGCTTTCTCTGCGCCAGTTCACGGTACATTGCGGTGGGCCCGCAGGCAAAGATCTGGTCGGAGCTGTCAGCGTAGTCCGGCAGCAGTTCCGAGACGTATCCTTGATAACCCTGTGTACCGTCTTCGGTAGCGGTGATAAGGGTAACTCCCTGGGGCAGGAATTCCTCGGGGAGAAACTGGGCGGCAGACCTGGCTCCGGCGAGCAGGGTTACCCTTTTCTCCTGTCGAAGTGCTATATCGGCAAGATATACCAGCGGCACGATGCCCATACCGCCTGCTACCAGCAGGATTTCTCTGGACTCAGCGTGGATGGTGAAACCGTTGCCCAGCGGGCCGAGCAGGTCTATAGCCTCATCCTTTTGACGTTGAGATAACCAGCGGGTGCCTTTGCCTACCGTGTTAAATAAAAGAGCCAGGCTATCGCCGTCTATCCGATGTATGCTGAGGGGGCGGCGCAGCAGTAGCTCATTGTCTTCACCGCAGCGCACCATCACAAACTGCCCCGGCTTAGCTCCGGAGGCTATACAGGGAGACCGGAGCCGGAGGAGATAAGTCCCGGGCATTGCTTCTCTGCTGGAGATGATGGTGGACGGGGGCTGCTTCATAACGGTTCCTTTCTAAACTCTGTTGATGATCCCGCCCTTCCAAACTTAATCGAACCGTCCTGATAGACCAGTTTGCCCTGCGCGATGGTTGCCAATACCTTTCCCTTCAACCGTGCCCCTTTGAGGGGAGTGTTCCTGCCCTTTGATGCAAAGGTGTCGGTGTCAACCACCCACTCCATGTCCGGGTCGAAGATGGTCACATCGGCGGGGGCCCCGATATCCAGGGTGCCCAGTATGCCGTACCTATCGCCGATAATCCGGGCCGGCTCTTGGGTAAGTCTTGCGATAAGAGTGGTCAGGGATAATTCTCCGCCGTGCACCAGGCCCAGCAGGCTGCCCAAGGCAGTCTCCAGGCCGCTGATGCCGAAGGGAGCCAGGGCGAATTCACCGAGTTTGTCGGCCTCGGTATGAGGAGCGTGGTCGGTGGCGATGATGTCAATTACGTTATCCTTAAGTCCCTCTAATAGGGCCCTGGTGTCCTGCTTGGTCCTTAGGGGCGGGTTTACCTTGGCATTGGTATCGTAGCCTATGACCTTCTCTTCGGTTAGGGTCAGGTGGTGCGGTGTAACCTCTGCGGTAACCCTTATCCCCCTCTCTTTGGCGCGGCGAATGAGCTCAACGGAACCTTCGCTGGAGACGTGGGCGATATGCAGCCGGCCCCCGGTAAGTCGGGCCAGTATCAGGTCGCGGGTGACCATAATCTCCTCGGCGGCGGCCGGTATTCCCGGCAGCCCCAGCCTGGCGGAGATATCGCCCTCATTCATCAGACCATCCCTGCTGAGGGTGGTATCCTCGCAGTGGTCGATAATGGGCAGTCCCGAGCTTAAGCTGAACTCCAGTGCCTGACGCATCAGGCGGGAGGTTGCCACCGGGCTGCCGTCGTCACTGAATCCCACCACCCCGGCTTTGGCCATCTCCTCCATATCGACCAGTGCCTCCCCCATCCTCTCTTTGGAGACGCACCCTATCGGCAGCACCCGCACAATGCCCTCCGATGATGCTACTAGATTGACATAATCTATTGCTTCTTTGTTATCCAGCGGGGGATTGGTGTTGGGCATACAGCAGATGGTGGTAAAACCGCCCCGCGCCGCTGCCCGGCTGCCGCTGGCGATGGTCTCTTTCTCCTCGAAACCCGGCTGTCGGAGGTGGCAGTGCAGGTCGATAAACCCGGGGCAGACGACCATCCCGCAGGCGTTGATGACGTCATATTGGGGCAAGGCCGGCTCTTCTCTGACCGGCCGGGCGATCTTGCTCTCGAGGATGAGCAAATCCCCGATCTTATCTGTCCCCCGTCCGGGGTCGATGATACGTCCTCCCCGAATAAGCAGCGGCTTCACCATTTTTGACCGTCGCTGCTTTTATGGGATACGGTAGCATAGTGACTGGGCTTAAAACCACGGGCCTCGGCTTCATCTGCTGAATTAAAGACTATCAGGTTCTCCGGTCTGATTGTTCTGGCCCAGTGGCTTTCCGCACTGTGGTATTTCTTGTACTCCGGTGCCCCCTCGTGCCAGTGGGAACTGGCGACATACTTGGGCTCGAAGCCGTGTTCACAGTAGGTGCATCTTAGTGTCAGCGGCTTAGTGTTGACTATCTTGAATGCCGGTTTGATGTATTTTGTTTCGCTTTCCTGTACCGAGACGCACCTTGGATTGGGACACTTTAGCCCTAGGTCCTGCCGGTATGCAGGGTAGTCAATCCCGGCAGGGGAGCCGTCCTTGTCGGGAAGGGCGATCTCCTTAACCCCCAGCAGGAGGGCTATTAATGCCATCCTGACCGGTACCCCTCGGGCTGCTTGCTTGAAGTACATACTCCGTGGGTCGGCGTCTAGCTCGTAGGCCAGCTCGTCGACACGGGGCAGCGGGTGCATGATAAGGGTTTTCTCAAACTCCTTCTCTTTGAGCAGCTTCTTATCCACCACCGGGTATCTCGCCTTCAATCCCTCTCCTTCTTCGCTGGAGGCAAACCTTTCCTTCTGCGGTCGCGTAACGTAGAGGGCATCGACTCCCCTTTTTAGCTCTACCTGAATGCTGATGTTGGGCATCATTGCCAGCTGGTGCGGGCTGCCCGGTGTGATATATATCGCATCCAGGGGGGAGGTCTTTTCCTTGTCCGACTGCTCGGAGTCCGCAAGCCTTTCCAGTTCTCCGCCGTATTCCGCGATTAGTTTTTGTATCACGTGCCTGGGTACCTCAAACCCCGGGGTAGGGCAGAACACGATATTTGCCCCGAGCTTGGCCAGAGCAAAAATAAGGGAGTGTACCGTCCGTCCGTATTTCAGGTCTCCCCATAGCGCAATCTTCAGGCCCTTGATAATTTTTCTTTCTTTCTTGATGGTGTAAAGGTCTAACAGGGTCTGAGTGGGGTGCTGGTGACCTCCGTCACCGGCGTTTATCACCGGCACACCGGCATAGTCGGCAACTACCCTGGCGGACCCTTCCCAGGGGTGGCGGATGACGATTATGTCGGCGTAGCTCCCGACCACCCGTGCCATATCGGCGATACTCTCACCTTTTGCCAGCGAGGTTGCCTTGGTATCGACCGCACTGATGACGCTGCCCCCGAGCCGGTGCATTGCCGACTCAAAGGATAGCCTGGTTCTGGTGCTGGGCTCAAAGAAGAGGCTGGCCATGACCTTGCCGCGGCATACGTCGAGCTGCTCCTTCATCGATTGCGACATTTCGTCGGCCAAGTCAAAAACGGCTGCTATTTCTCCGTTGGACAGGTCATCGATGGTTACCAGGCTTCTACCGGTAAAGTTCATCGCAACTCCTTTTGCAGCAGTATACCATTTTTTATTCCGACAGGTCTGTCCGCGGTCGGGCTGGTGATGGTTACTTCATCCGCTCCGTCAGTCTCCTCAAGCCGGACCTTCACCTCTTCATCTCTGGAGCTCGGGATGTTTTTTCCGGTATAGTCAGCCCGTATCGGCATTTCACGGTGGCCGCGGTCAATCAGAGTCGCCAGCTGGACCTGCCGGGGGCGTCCCAGGTCGATCAGGGCGTCCATAGCGGCCCGGACGCTGCGTCCGGTATAGAGGACATCGTCAACCAGCACTATGGACTTGCCGTCGATACTGACTACGGTGTCAACACGTTGTGCAAGCGGTTTTATTTCCGTGGGTAAGATGTCATCCCGGTAGGGGTCAATATCCAGGGCGGAAACAGGCGGTTTTAGCCCGCTGAATTTTGCTATCAGGGAGGCTAGTCTTTGCGCTATAGGAACGCCGCGGGTGCGGATGCCGACCAGTACCAGGTCTTCGAGGGTCATGTTTCGCTCGATGATTTCGTGGGCGATACGTACCAGGGTGCGCTTGATGTCCTCTGCGGTCATTAGGATTTTCCGGGACATAAAAATAACCCCCTGCCCTGAGCGGCAAGAGGGTTATCCAGCTTGCGTTATCTTCTTTTTCCCCTTGCCAGCCTCACCGGACCAGCTTAAAGGTTCGTCATTTAGAACAATATTATAGCATAGTTGATGATGCTATTGCAAGATTCTGTAGCTAGGTAACATAAACTACCTGGGATCAGATCAGGCACTCAGTCCATTACCGGATGCCGGTATCGATATGGACATCGATGGTAATCGTCTCATCAGCGGCTACTGTTATCTTATCTGGCAGATTATCGGCAGTATCCATGCCTATGTGGTTTATATCTATGGTATAAGTACCGGGCGCTAGTTGGGCGGTATAGTAGCCGGTGGCTCCATTGCCTATCTGTGTAAAGTAGACCTCCCGCACTAGATGCTTACCAGACTCGTCGTAGATCAATAGCTTCCGGGCGGCAAAGACGTCCGGGGACACCGGAGAACATTCGCCCGGCTTTTCTACCGGACTAATCGGTCCGATAGTTACTGCTCCCTGTAAAAGAACTGTCTCCGGTCTCAACTCCTGCTGGCAGGATACAGCTAGAAGGCTAACCGCCATTAAGCACACAATAGTGAGCATCTTACGCCGTTTCTTCATAACAACCTCCACGTTTCAGAAAACCGCTATTACCTGTAATTCTCTTATTTCGTCCTGCTTTTGAAATACTATATCAAACGGAGCGATACCCCCAAATATTCCGATTGCACAAAACGATGAAAGGTGACCGCTTGAGTTAAACCCGCTGCACTACTCAGGCAGGCGAGCTATTTCTACGTCCATTGGATTACTCGGCTTGACCAAGCTTCCTGGATCCCTTCCGCAAGCCCTGATTGCTTAGGTTCTCTAATGTTAAGCGACCGATCTAAGGTCTTTGTATCAAACTCTCGGAGAAAGTGACATTGCTTCCGGAAATCCAGTATGGTTTTCCTAGTACCTCCATAAAGAACATAATCCAATAGTCTGGCATAGGGATCTAACTGTCCCCTGGTATGCTGGCAGACCCGCGTAAAAAATGTTTCCATCTGCTTCTCGCGATGTCGCGCAAATCGTTGGGACGAAGAGCCCCCCTGACGGTGGCGGGAATGTACCAGGCCTGTGCCAACCTTGCTGGAAAGCAAGTTCTCACCCTGAAAAACGCCAATACCATATGCCCCGAGCCTTACAATTACCATACCTAGAAGAAATTCATGATGCATAAGTAAATAAAGAGGTTTAATTTGACAGGTTTTGGAAACACTTTCTTCAGCCACAGGGAATGGGGGCATGACCAGATACCGGTGATGTGGCCCCCAAAAAAGTATTCCCCCCGTCCGGGACTCCGCAATTAAGTTAGATAGGTCTTCAGGTATTGTCTTCATATCCAGTATCGTTTCCATCATACCTTCTATACTTGCTTTTAAAGACTTTGGCCGAATGTATAAAGAACCGACCTCTATGGAGTTGGTCTTTAATTCCTCCAGTAAATGCAATAATTTTACCTTAGTTAAATTGTACCGTCTGATAGATGCCATTCTTCCTCCTGACTATTGGTTCCCCGACACGAGCATAAGTCTGGCTACTTGTGGATAACTACAATTTTACCATGTAGCGTTTTTCATAGTGTCGCCATCTGAATGCAAGGGTTATACGGTGGAAACTACGGCGGGCGGAATTATTAGGGCTCATCCAGTCAAAGCGATTATCTCCCGAAGTTTTATGAGCAAAGCTATTAGGATGATGAATGTTTGCCTAAGTATTAAATAAGGCGGGCACTTTTCATATTCCCTAAACAAGAAGATGAATTGTATCGTGATTTGATTAAAGAGTTTTCTCTGTGTCGTGCTTGGCAATATTTATCTCACCCTCTTAATGTATCTTGAAAATCCGACTAAAAGGTAATACTATGATAGCAAAATAACAAAGGGAGGTGAACCGTGGGGAAAATAGCTACTATCCTTGGTCTTATAGGTGCTATCTTGATTGCTGCAGGCGGATTTGCTCATAGCATGAATGTTGTAGGAGGAGGGGGCATACTGCTCGTAGTCTGTTTCATACTCTGGTTTATGGGTAAGAAGTAAAAAGCTAAGCTGAAAGTTAGGATCCACGGGTTAGCTATCCTGCGACGTTCACTTAAATAATGTATAGAGGAGTAAACAATCTTGAAAATTACCAGCGTGGAAATTTGGGATACCAAAAGCAGTTTGAAGCCCACCTGGCCTACCTGGCATCCTGTCATCATCCGTATTAATACCGATGAGGGCATCAGTGGCCTGGGGGAAGTCGGCCTGGCTTTTGGCACCGGTCATTCGGGTGGTGCAGGATATGTAAAGAATCTTGCCGAGAGTTTCCTTATCGGCGCTGACCCTATGAGAACGGAAAAGATATGGGAAGATATGTTCCGCAAAACCTTCTGGGCTCAGGGTGGCGGCCCTGTGGTTTATGGCGGTATGAGTGCTATCGATATCGCCTGCTGGGATATCAGGGGCAAGGCCATGAATCAACCTATTTATCAGCTGCTCGGAGGCAAGACTAACGAAAGCCTGCGGGCTTATGCCAGTCAGATCCAATTCGGCTGGGACTACGAAAAGGTTATGCTGCTCTCTCAACCTGAGGAGTATGCCGAAGCGGCCAGAATTGCTGTAGCCGAAGGTTATGATTGCGTTAAAATCGACCCTGTTATGGCTGATGAGAACGGCCGGCCTGTGTTCAACCTGAACAAAATCTTGACCAATGATACCATCCGTATGCTCTACCGGAGAATCAAGGCGGTTCGTGAAGCCGTTGGTGAAGATGTCGATATCATTTTGGAATTACACGGACTTCCTAACGTTACCAGTGCCATTCAGATGGGCAGAGTCTGGGAGGAATTCCACTGCATGTGCTATGAAGAAGCTGTAAACTACTGCAATGTCGATCTACAGGCCAAGGTTGCCCATAACGTTAAGATACCGATGGCTGCCGGTGAGCGAATTTACACCCGCTGGGGATACCGCCAGTATTTCGAGAAGCAGATACTGGATATGATTCAGCCGGACCTTTGCCTGGTGGGTGGCATCACCGAGGGTAAGAAAATCTGTGATTATGCCCATACCTATGACATTACCGTCCAGATTCACACCTGTGGCAGTCCCATTACGACCGCGGCAGCCCTGCAACTGGAAGCGGTCATACCGAACTTCCAGATTCACGAGCATCATACCTTCGCTCTGAAAAGGGCAAACCGGGAATACTGCCTCCAGGATTACCAGCCGGTGAATGGCCGGTACACTACTCCGGATCTACCAGGGCTGGGTCTTGAGCTAAACGAGGAGGTTATCTCCAGGTCTCCTTGTGTGTTGGTGAAATAGATGTGACGCTGCTTTTCAAGATAATGCAAAACAGCGGCGGCTAATCATTATCAATTTCAAGCAATCGTCATGTCTAAGTTATGTTCGCTAACGCAGATTGTGCTCCATTTTTTGTGATAGTCTGCGTTAGTGAACTTTGACTCAAAAAGTTGGATTTAGAGAAACATAACGATGATTATTCCGAAATAACGAACTTCTTCCCTTCGTTCTTACAGATGCGCCGAATGGTTGTCTTTCCTGAGTTGGCATTATCGAAGAGGGAACCCATCATGGTGGCCCACACTCCAACAAAGTAGAAATTGGATAGCCCCGGTAGTGTTGTCTTGAATTTCTTATCCGAAAGCTCTGCCTTCATGCTGAATTCAAACTTCCTATTCGGGAAATTGAACCACCCCTGGGTTCCTCCCATATAGTGCTCCCACGTCATCAGAGTCGAGACGTCGATAACCTCTACTTGGTTCCTCAGCCCCGGGAAGTGATTATCCAGGATGTCGATTACCTGTTCAGCGACCTGCCGCTTCTGCTCTCTATATTCGTCTCTGTTACCATTGTAGAACTGTTTCCAGTAGGTGTAGCTGGCCGGAAGCTCAACCTTTATGGTGCCCTTACCGGTCGGGGCCATGCTTTTGTCGAAACCGTATAGCTGCGCCTCAATGCTCTCGTATTTGTGGTTGGCTATAGTCACCGGCTGTTCGAGCAACAATACCAGGGACGAAGGCTCGGCGGTTAAGTCACGATTAACCCCCAGAAAAACGTCAATAGCAAAGGGAGTTTCATCGGCCAATGGTGTGCAGTAGTCACGCACGGTATCGTTTATGTACTTGCCATCCAGCATATTGAGAATCGTCTTACGCCCGTCGGCGTTCGAGATAACAATGTCCGCCCTATAATCGCTCCCGTCAGCAAGCTTGATCCCTACCGCTTTGTCGTTCTCAACCAGAATCTTCTCGACCTGACTGCTGTAGTGTAACGTTCCTCCCAAAGCCAGGTAACGCCTCTCGATAGATTTCGCAAATTCAGCGGCTCCACCCACCGGCCATTTAATGTCACCGTTTAATCCTCCGGCATGCCTTAGAAGGTGAAAAATAAAGGGGGCATCCGGGTTTGCATAGACGAGGAGGGCAAATGCTTTTTTGAGAAAGAGGTCGGAGAACCGTTCCGCAAAACGGCGCATGTCCATCTTCATCCATTTTCGTACGGAAAGCATTGCAGGAAATCTTAGCATCATTGCCCGGATTGAACCCCCAAGCATAGTATCGCCGATTTTACTCTTGGAAAATGCCTCGATAGCACCCACATATTGCTTAATTGCCTTTGAGTCTGCCGGAGACAACTTGAGTAGAGTCTCTTCCAGCCTCTCAAGATCGTAATAATCTATGAACATTTTTCCGTCCGGCGAGACGACGGCCGTACAAGCTTCGACAGTTACCAGTTCTCGAGGCATCGCGCCAAGTTCGTGCCACAGCCGATACGCACTCGAGTCCGGCTTGCAGCCGAAGAAATGGTGCATGCAGGCGTCGAAGGTGTAGCCCTTGCGTCTCCATGAGGTACATTGCCCTCCCGGTTTGGTGTGCATCTCAAAAATCTGGGTGTCGTAGCCGTTAATCTGACCATAGATCCCGGCAGCCATACCACCCATACCAGATCCGATTATGATTATTGACTTGGCCATTGATCTTCCTTCCAGAGTCTTGTTTTGGCGACCGTAATAATCCTGCTCTGCCAGGGGTTTAGGGTAGTGTGATCCGGGATGCAAAGTCTGCCACTTTCTTTTGCCAGCCCTCTTCCAGTGGCCCCTTGATATCGGTAACATAAATCTTGCCCTCGGTGACCTTGACCAGACCCTTTTCCTGCAGCATCTTATTCATGATGGGAATCACGCGTTGCCACCTGCACTGTTCCTCATCGGGAGGTATCCTTCCCGTCTTTTTGTCTGGCTTAGGCGCGGGCTCGGTGGTAAGGATCGCATATTTGGCGCCTGGCGGCAAGGCAGCCTTTTTCAAGAAACTCCGCATGTCGCCGATGGGCCTACCCATGCGACCGGGTGAGCTGAACAAATATAGGTCGGCTGGTGGGATCTCATTCGGTTTCACATCCCGCACGTGATGGACGCCGACCTTGACTCCCCTGGCTTCCATCTGCTTCTCAAATTCTTCAGCGACCATGGCTCCATTTCCATAGTGTGAAGCGTGAAAATACTCTATCTTCATAGCTGCGGAGCTTCCTACCATCAAGGTTCCCTCCATTAGTTCCATCGCTTGTCGCGGATTTCCTGGTCTCCGGTCCGCAAGTATTGTGCTACTCAAAATGCTGCCAGCTATTAGTAGAATTATTATTTCATAACACGATAAATGCATCAAATCTTAAAGCTAAGCCATATCGTGAGCAAGCAGACATCTTGTTCGTTAAGGGTAACAATCTAGCGATTTGTATGTATGGCTGAAACCGTAATAAAATGGAATGGATTAATATAGTATAGACTGAATGCAGCCGGGATTAAGCCGAATATTTTTCATTTCGAAGGGTTGCAGCACTATGAAAATTACCATATCTATACACGAAGAGGGCAAATGATATATCCTGATTCCTTGTCATCTCTCGCTAAAGAGCTTTATATCGGTGAATACAATAATTACGACGACCAGGCAAAGCAGGCTGTCGTCGATTATGAATGGGTTAAAGATAACGTATTGTATCGCTTTTCATATTGGGGCGTACCGGGGCAAACATTATTTGAAATGTCCGGGGCTTCCGGAGCCAAGTCAGAGCTGCTCGGGGAATTACTGGAGCTGCACGGCATATCCGCACAATACATGGAAGGAAGACCCCTACCTAATTTGGTGCCGCTAACTAGAGTACCTACCCTAAACAGTCATTTTTGGGTAGAAGCCAGAATAGGTAAGGATTGGCTCACCTTGGATCCCACACCTGATAGCGGACTCGTTCACTTGCTTGGCGATACATCTCCGGGAACACACTTAATAGATCCTAAATATATCGGTAGATGGAACAAGATACCGGATTATTATAGGAAATGTTTCAATCATCCTCTGCTTATACCGGCTAGATATATCAGTAATCTTAAGCTGGCATACTATAGAAGACAAAGAGCTCCCCGCTAAACGCTGCTACAGGCTGTTTTGTCACACTTGCTTTGTACAAAAGTCCTCCTGGTATGCCTCAATTGAGTATCAAATAAAACGAAATGATGTCCGGTATCGGATACTCTCCGGCGAGTTGAACTGCTCCTGAAACCATTGTATTCTTACTAAGAAAGAGCCGCCCAACTATAAGGAATTACTGGATTAGGTACAAGTATGAAAGTAGTAATTGTCGGTGCCGGCCCCGCCGGACTGATTACCGCCTTAAATCTTCTCCAGCGTGGCATAAGGCCGCTGGTCCTGGAGAAGGGCGTCGAGGTAAAGTCGAAAGCCTGTTCGGAAGGCTGCAGCCTCCAGTCGCTGCAGCAGATACCATTTAGATCTGAACCCTATATATCAAGAGTGCTGCAAGGCGCCAAACTGGTCTTTCCCGGCGATTACGTAAGCTTCGTACCTAAAGAGTGTGCCGTCCTGCATAGAACTGATTGGCTCAGGGGAATGGCGGAAGACATCAGGCTGAAAGGCGGCGAGATTAAGCTGGACTCGGAAGTCATAGATATAGATGAGCACGGTCTCAGTTTAGGGAACGGAGAATATATTGCTTACCGTGTTCTGATCGGAGCTGATGGTCCTGACTCCCTCGTCGCCAGGCATCTGGGTGTGAAGCACAAACTGGTTGCAGCATCACAATACCAGCTGGCGCTTGATACCTCAGGCATGGATTACATCGAATTTCACTTTGATAAGAGATTCGGCTACGGTTATCCCTGGATATTCCCCAAGGTTGGCGTGGCTAATGTGGGGGTAGAAGGAGACTTTGACACGCTCGACTCCTTCCTGAGGTACCGGGGTTTGGATAAGCAGACTGTAGTCAAAAAGGAATCCGGATTTATTCCCGGTTCGGGAATCGGGAAATTGGTCCGGCAAAACATCGCCTTAATCGGCGATGCGGCGTCTATGCCTAATCCTACCTCGCTGGGCGGACTGACTCCCATCATCTGCGCCAGCCAGATATTGGTCAGAAACATCGATAACCTGGCAGCGTATGAAGCTGAGGTTAAGAATCACCCGATGGCCAATCCCGTACTGCTGAAGCCCAGGCAGACCCTGATGAGTTTCAGTAGTCAAGACCTGGCCAACATCGGGAAGTTCCTGGCCGGGTTCGAGTATGGAGTGAAGCCCCACCCCCAGTTAATAAAAATCGCCAAGTACCCTTCTTTATTAATGAAGCTTCACAAGTTAAGGACGATTTACCGGGCTGGAATCATTACCGAAGACTACGGTTGGTGAAGCAAGACTCACCACAGCTACGCAGCCAATGATTACGAGCCCAGTGGCATCCCGGATGAGAAGACAGGAGTTCTGTCTATTGTACAGTATGGTGGGCCATCCTGGGATCGAACCAGGGACCTCAGTCTTATCAGGACTGCGCTCTAGCCTGCTGAGCTAATGGCCCGGGCCATTCTCGGTTCATATCCTGCTTTGAAAAAGAAACCTTAACCTCTGGATAGCGGAAGGAAAGCGACCTACTCTGACTAATCAGAGATCGACCTAGAAGATAACAGACTTAGCGCCTGTTTTCTCCCTAGAAAGGAGGTGATCCAGCCGCAGCTTCCGCTACGGCTACCTTGTTACGACTTCGTCCCAATCGCTAGCCCCACCCTCGGCGACTGCCTCCCTGGAAACCAGGGTTAGCTTACCGACTTCAGGTGTTGCCAACTTTCATGACGTGACGGGCGGTGTGTACAAGGCCCGAGAACGTATTCACCGCAGTATGCTGACCTGCAGTTACTAGCAACTCCAACTTCATGCAGGCGAGTTTCAGCCTGCAATCCGGACTGAGGGTGGCTTTTGGGATTAGCTCCAGATCACTCTATTGCCACCTTTTGTACCACCCATTGTAGCGTGTGTGTAGCCCAAGGCGTAAGGGCCATGCTGACTTGACGTCATCCCCACCTTCCTCCCCGTTTTCGAGGCAGTCTTGCCAGAGAAATCAACTGACAACAGGGGTTGCGCTCGTTGCAGGACTTAACCTAACACCTCACGGCACGAGCTGACGACAGCCATGCAGCACCTGTGACGGCTCCTGACTTAACAGGTGGCTCACCTTTCGGGTCACTACTTCCGTCATGTCAAGCCTTGGTAAGGTTCTTCGTGTTGCATCGAATTAAACCACACGCTCCGCTGCTTGTGCGGGCCCCCGTCAATTCCTTTGAGTTTTAGCCTTGCGACCGTACTCCCCAGGCGGGACACTTAATGCGTTAACTACGGCACAGAGAGGGTCGATACTCCCCATACCTAGTGTCCATCGTTTACGGCGTGGACTACCAGGGTATCTAATCCTGTTCGCTCCCCACGCTTTCGGGCCTCAGCGTCAGAAACAGCCTAGGAGGCCGCCTTCGCCACTGGTGTTCCTCCCGATATCTACGTATTTCACCACTACACCGGGAATTCCACCTCCCTTTGCTGCCCTCTAGCTCAACAGTATCGGGCGATCCCTCCCCGTTAAGCGGGGAGATTTTACACCCAACTTGAAAAACCGCCTGCGCCCTCTTTACGCCCAGTAAATCCGAATAACGCTTGCCTCCTACGTATTACCGCGGCTGCTGGCACGTAGTTAGCCGAGACTTATTCCTCAGGTACCGTCATTATTCGTCCCTGAGAAAAGGGGTTTACAACCCGAAGGCATTCTTCCCCCACGCGGCGTCGCTGTGTCAGGCTTTCGCCCATTGCACAAAATTCCTTGCTGCTGCCTCCCGTAGGAGTCTGGGCCGTATCTCAGTCCCAGTGTGGCTGCTCGTCCTCTCAGACCAGCTACCGATCATTGCCTTGGTGAGCCATTACCCCACCAACTAGCTAATCGGACGCAAGCCCCTCCTCAAGCGCCCGAAGGCTTTAATGATGCCGCATTACCGGCACCGCCACATAAGGTATTACCTCTAATTTCTCAGAGCTATCCCTTACTTGAGGGTAGGTTACTTACGCGTTACTCACCCGTTTGCCACTATCTTGATAAATCAAGACCGTTCGACTTGCATGCATAAGGCACGCCGCCAGCGTTAATCCTGAGCCGGGATCAAACTCTCCGAATAAAAAATTGACATAGTTTGAACCTTCCTTCCGCTATCCAGTTGTTAAGGTGCTATACTGACGCTTAAAATGCTACCATAGTCCCAATATTTTGTCAAACAAAACCTGCCGGGCCGCATCACCGGTAACAATTGCCCGTTTCTTTAACGGAAGGATTGATTTATCAAAATGAAGTGATGTATATTAAACGTAAAATTAGGGAAGGAGCCAATATTTAAGGAGGTGCCCAATGCCTGAGATAGTAATCGGGAAGGTGACCGAGTTCTTCGCCCGCCCGGTAGTGGCGGGGATTGAGCTAAATGCACCCCTGAAGGTGGGGGACAGAGTGCATATCAAGGGGCATACCACTGACCTGGAGTTTGCTGTCGGTTCAATGCAGGTTGACAATGTGAACGTCGACCAAGCTAAGGCAGGAGACAATATCGGGATTAAGGTTAGCGACCGGGTCAGAAGAGGAGACATAGCATACAAGATTACCGACTAGAGGTATCCCATTATCTCCGGTAACCGGACCCGGCGCGTCAGCCGCCAGTAATTAACATAATATGCCCTGCTCCGGGCAGCTAGCCAAGGTTTTTGAGCAGGTTGGCCATCTCGATGGCGTGTTCCGCTGCTTCCGCCCCTTTATTCCCCATCTTGGTGCCGGCGCGCTCGATAGCCTGCTCGATGGTATCAGCTGTAACCACGCCGAAGATAACCGGCAGCCCTGTATCCAGGCCGACCTTGGCCACGCCCTTGCTTACCTCGGCGGCAATATAATCGAAGTGAGGCGTGCCTCCGCGAATAACGGCACCGAGACAGATAACGGCATCGTATTGTTTTGACTGGGCCAGCTTCTTAGCTGCCAGCGGAATTTCAAAAGAGCCCGGTACCCAGGCAACATCAATATCCGTCTCGGCGACACCATGGCGAATCAGGGCATCCTTTGCTCCATCCAGCAGCTTTCTGGTGATAAAATCGTTAAACCGGGAGATAACCAGACCAAATCTGAGCTTCTCCCCCAGCAGCACCCCCTCGAATTGCTTGCTCATTACCTCCTCCTTTTAAGAGATTATTTTAAGCACGTTTCTAATAAGGCGGACCTGCTACCCCGCCTGGCTATTGGACACACTCTATACCGAGCTTATGGCCCATTTTTTTCTGTTTCGTTTCCAGATACTGTCGGTTATGCGGATTAGGTAGGGTAATAATGGGCACTGTCTCAACAACCTGGAGGCCGTAACCTTCCAGGCCGATCACCTTCTTGGGATTATTGGTCAGCAGTCGGATTCGGTGCAGACCTAAGTCCGCCAGTATCTGAGCGCCGATGCCGTAATCCCGCAGGTCCGGGGCAAAGCCCAGAGATAGATTGGCCTCTACCGTATCCAGCCCTTCATCCTGCAGGGCGTAGGCGCGCAGCTTATTGTGGAAGCCGATTCCCCGTCCCTCCTGCCGCATATAGAGGAAAACACCCCTCCCCTCTTCGGCAATGGCCCGCATTGCCAGCTCGACCTGCTCGCCGCAATCACAGCGGAGGCTGCCGAGTACATCACCGGTCAGGCATTCGCTGTGGGCTCTTACCAGTACCGGCTCTTCGGAGGATAGATCACCCATCACCAGAGCCACATGCTCGGCAGGGTCGATATCACTCTTGTAGGCGATGGCGGTAAACCTGCCGTACTTGGTCGGCAAGCTTGCCTCAGCGACCCGGTGTACTAATTTCTCATGACGGCGGCGATAGTTAATGAGGTCGGCAATGCTGACAATCTTAATGCCGAACTTCTCTGCGATTGCCTCAAGCTGCGGCAGCCGTGCCATGGATCCGTCTTCGTTCAGGATTTCACAGATGACTCCGGCTGGATAGAGACCGGCCAGTCTGGCCAGGTCGACGATAGCCTCAGTATGTCCCACCCGCACCAGTACGCCACCGTCTCTGGCCCGCAGAGGAAACATATGTCCCGGCCGGGACAGGTCATTAGCGGTAGTAGACGGGTCGATCATTGCCTTCACCGTTTCCGCTCTGTCCGCTGCCGAAATGCCGGTGCTTACTCTGTGTTTTGCCTCCACGGATACGGTAAAGGCGGTAGAGAACTTTGAGGTATTATCACTGACCATCAGGGGGAGCTTCAGTTCATCCAGCCGCTCGCCCGTCATCGGCAGACAGATCAGTCCCCGGGCATGCTTGCTCATAAAGTTTATCGCTTCGACGCTGACCTTTTCGGCAGCTATCGCCAGGTCGCCCTCGTTCTCTCTGTCTTCGTCATCGACGATAATAATAAACCTGCCTGCCTGGATATCTTCAATAGCTTCAGAAATAGTCGCTAGTCCCATCTTTTCCCCTCTTGGTATTACCCTTATTCAAAGCAGCCCTAATCAACCTGAAGAGAAGCCGTGCTCCTTGAGAAACTCCGCTGTTATACCCGGGCGGTATGTCTGGCTTAACCGCTCCACGTATTTCGCAATGATATCTACCTCCAGATTGACCGGGTCGCCCACCCGTTTACTACCCAGGGTGGTATTTTCACGGGTATAACCAACTAGAGATACCGTAAAAGAGCCGGCATCTCTATCCATTACCGTCAGACTGACTCCGTCGACGGCAATGAAGCCCTTGTTCACTATATAATGCATAATTTCGGGCCGGGTTTCAAATCCCATTATTGTGGCCTCCCCGTCCCGCATCACCGAGGCCACTCTTGCCGTGTTATCGATATGCCCCTGTACCAGGTGTCCACCCAGCGGCTTCCCCAGGGTTAGCGGCCGCTCCAGATTAAGCTTACTCCCGACGCCGAGCTGTCCGAGATTAGTCCGCTCTATTGTCTCCGGCATCGTGTCAACAGAAAAGGAATCGGCGGTAAAACCGGTTACGGTCAGGCATACCCCGTTCACGGCGATGCTCCCGCCTATTTCTATTTCCTTTAGAACCTTGCTGGCGGAGATGGCAAGACCATTCGGCTCCGCCGACAAAACCCTGCCTATTTCTTCCGTAATTCCGGTAAACACTCCTACCCCCTTGCTCCGGGTAACGCCATCCGCTTAAGAGTCTGCCCGGCTACTTTTGCCACTGTTTTTTGCGGACACATACCCGCATACCATTAAGTCTTCACCAATCTGTTCCACACTGATTTCATCCAATCTGAGAGCTTCTATTAACTTATCGGCTCCCTTGCCGGCAACCGCTGTTCGGGCTTCTCCGCCGCCGATAATGAGAGGAGCGATGAAGGCGATAACCTTATCGACGAGCCCGCCGTCGAAGAAGGAACCGAGCAGACACCCGCCCCCTTCCACCAGGACGCTGGTAATTTCCCGCTTCCCCAGTGCTTTCAGCAGTTCCCGCAGGTCTACCTGACCGTTTAGCCGGGGTACTTCCAGTAGCTCGGCACCCGCCCGGGTAAACGCTGCCTGCTCCCTCTTTTTGAGGGATCGGCACAGGGCAAGCACTGTTTGGCCGGGCTCGGTAAATACGCGGGCACTTAGCGGCGTACGCCCGTTGCTATCCACGATTACCCGCATCGGCTGCTTCTTAGCCGTTCCCCCCTTGCTGCTGCACCGCACGGTAAGCTGAGGGTCATCAGCCAGCACGGTATTGACCCCGACCATAACGGCATCGTTGGTATAGCGCAGGTAATGGGCCTGTTTCCGGGCCGCCTCTCCGGTAATCCATCTGGAGTCCCCGCTCCGAGTAGCAATCTTCCCGTCCAGGCTCATGGCAAACTTCGCTGTGACGAACGGTATGCCTTCGGTGATAAATTTAGTAAATGCTTCGTTAATCCGTCTGGCCTCGGCTTCGTGTTCGCCGGAATATACCTTGATACCCGCCTCTTCCAGCTCCTTTTTGCCCCGTCCCGACACCAGGCGGTTGACATCCAGTGTAGCCAGATGTACCTCACGAATACCGGAGGCAATGATCGCCCGGGTACAGGGCGGAGTACGACCGTGGTGACAGCATGGCTCCAGGGTAACGTACATCACACCGCCGCGGGCCCGTTCGCCGGCCTGCTTCAGGGCGGCTATCTCAGCATGGTCGGAACCCGGCGGCTGCGTATAACCCTGTCCGATAACTTCGTCATTATTGACTATTATTGCGCCGACCGCAGGGTTGGGACTAACCTGTCCCAGAGCCAATCTAGCCAGGGAGAGCGCCTGCGCCATATAGTCCATAGCAGCTTCATTCTAGCACCGCGTTTCCAAGAAGTGCAAACCACCCCGAAGCAGCCGCTTTTGTTCATACTGGATAGTAGCAATGAGATGGGTTATAATGAGGGCTGAATCAAGGGGGAACCAGCTAAGCAGATGAAAGCCTATGCCCGCCAGATCCTGGTGGTTGTTCTGATCGCAGTAGGAATATTTTTCCTTTTGCAGGCCACCGTCCAGAGCTTTGTGGTCGTCGGTTCGAGCATGATGCCCAGCTATGAGGACGGCCAGCGGCTGCTGGTCAACAAGGTTTTCTACCGTATCGGTGAGCCTGAAATGGGTGACGCCATCGTCTTCCAGCCGCCGAACAACCAGCGCGTCGACTATATCAAACGTGTCATCGCCGGCCCCGGCGACACGGTAGAGATAGAGGGAGGGGCGGTGTACGTCAATGATGTGGCGATAAGTGAACCCTATATCATGGAGTACCCTCGTTACACCATGTCCCGGAAGACAGTTCCTGAGAATGAGTACTTTGTCCTCGGGGACAACCGCAACAACAGCAACGACTCCCATACCGGCTGGACCGTGCAACGCGAGGCCATCATCGGTAAGGTATGGATATCGGTCTGGCCTCCGTCACTGATTCCCGACTACAACCTGGCGGAGCAGCTATCTGCGGCCGAACTCCTTCCCTAGTTGACCCAGGCTGAGATGAATCATGGTCGGTCTCCCGTGAGGGCAGCTATTGGGAACGGCAGCCTGCTCCAGTTGACGCACTATTTCACGCATCTCATCATCGCCTAAGACCTGCCCGGCCCTCACCGCACTGTGGCAGGCGATGGATATTGCTATCCGCTCTTCCCAATCCGCCTGACCGCGCTCTTTATCCAGTAGTTCCCTTATTGCTGATGCCCAGTCACGTCCGGCCAGCCCGGCCGGTACTGTCCTGACGAGAAATGTCCCCTCCCCGAACGGCTCGACAGAGAAGCCGAATCGGGCGAGATTTTCGCAGCGGGTCTTCAGTACTTCCCCCTGCCCGGGGGTAACATCGAACGGGACCGGTTCAAGCAGGGTCTGGGTCTCTACCCTGTGTTGCGACCTCTGGTCGTTGATCTGCTCGAAAAGGATACGCTCATGAGCGGCATGCTGGTCGATAATATAAAGACCGTCGGGACCCTCGGCGATAATGTAGCTTCTGGATAACTGCCCTATTACCCGCAGTGCCGGTAGTGAAGAAGCCGGCGTTCCGGCAGCTTCCGGCGGTGCTTTCGCCGGTCCGGTACCATCAGCAGCTTCCGTCCACAGCATCTGTGCCGGTGCCGGGGATGCCCGGTAGGGTGTCCTGACCTCCTCGACCTTGGGTACCGGGGTCAGATCGATCAGGGTCTGCCTTACCGTTCTCTGCAGGGTACTGAAGACGGCCTGTTCATTGCGGAACTTTACCTCGGTCTTGGCCGGGTGAACATTGACGTCCATCTCCCCTGGGGGTAGCGAGATGTTAATGATGGCTACCGGGTGTTTCCCTACCATCAGGAGGCCGTGGTAGGCCTGTTCTACCGCCCAGGCCAGTGTGCGGTGGCTTATCCAGCGGCGATTGACAAAGAGGCTCAGGTAGTCACGGCTGGACCGGCTTACTTTTGGCGAACCTGTCATCCCCGTTACCAGAGGCAGGGTATTACCTGATTCGCCCTGCCGGCTCTTAATCTCGAGCATGCTTCGGGCTATCTCAACTCCATAGACCTGAGCTATGCTGTCTATCAAACGGCCGCTGCCCGGTGTTCTCAGGGTAATCCGGCCGTCAAGCGACAGGGTAAAACCGACCTCGGGATAGGCAAGGGCATACCGGCTGACGATATTGGCGATATGACTGTTTTCCGTAGCCGCCGACCTGAGGAATTTCAGTCTTACCGGTATCCGTCGGAATAGGTTCTCCACGGTAACCGTGGTTCCTGGGGAATGCCCCCGGCTGCCGTATTCGACGACTTTCCCGTCCTGCAAACGGATATAAGCACCCGCCGGCTCCTCTCCGGCACAGCTGCCAAGCTCTACCTCAGCCGCGGCGGCGATGCTGGGCAGCGCTTCGCCGCGAAAGCCAAGGCTCGAGATGGCATCCAGGTCTTCCAGGCTGCCTATCTTGCTGGTGGCATGCCTGCCGAAGGCAAGCTCTATCTCCTCGGGCGGTATTCCCGACCCGTTGTCGGTCACCCTGATCCGGCTTATCCCGCTCCCCTCAACCTCGACCGAGATTCGGGTGGCGCCGGCGTCCAGGGAGTTTTCCACCAGTTCTTTGACCACCGAGGCCGGCCTCTCCACCACCTCGCCGGCGGCAATTCGGGATACTATCTGGGGAGCTAAAACCCTGATTGACATCTCGGATTCTTATTCCACCTTGTCCAGCCTGGCAAAGCTGAGCAGAAGCTTCTTTACCCCGGCTCCGTTGAAAGCGATCGTCACCTCGCTGTCACCATCTACCGACCGCAAGCTTACCACCACTCCGTTGCCGAAGACGTGGTGACGGATATGGTCGCCGGCCTTCAGTTCCCCGGCGGGCAGGCTGTTCCCGGAATGTGCTGAAGGGGCATTCCGGCTCTCCGTTCCCATCCACAGCCCGTCTCCGGAGATCAGGTGCCGCGGTATGTCGTTCAGGAAGCGCGAGGGACTATTAACCGCGCTTTTCCCCATCAGTTTGCGGCGGAAGGCACGGACCAGGTATACCCTGTATCCGGCCCTGGTGATGCCGACATAGCACAGCCGTCGTTCTTCCTCCAGTTGAGCCGGGTCGTCGAGCGATTTGAAGTGGGGCAGGATGCCGTCTTCCATCCCGACGATAAACACCACGGGGAATTCCAGCCCCTTAGCCTGGTGCAGGGTAATCAGGGTCACCGCAGACAGACTCTCGTCGAGACCGTCGATGTCGGAGACCAGGGCCACCTCTTCCAGAAAGGAGGTCAGGCCTTCCCCGGCCTCAAGATCGCTATACTGCTGGGCTACCGTGCGTAGTTCCAGGATGTTTTCCCAGCGTTCCTCTCCGTCCGGCTGGGTCAGCAGATACTCATGGTAGCCGGAGCGCTCTATGATCAAATCGAACAGATCGATCAGGCTAAGCTCACGGCTGCGGGCGATAATCTCCTCTATCGTGTTGAAAAAACCGGCCAGCGCCCGGGTGATATGAGGGGTAAACGGCGGCGTGTCATCCTTGGCCCCGGCAATATTTCGCAGCGCCTCATATTGAGATATCCCCATAGACTGCGCCAGGCTGGATAACCCGGCCAGCGTCTGCTGGCCGATGCCGCGCCCGGGCACATTGATTACGCGGAGCAGGCTGATACTGTCATCGGTGTTCTGGATGAGCCTGAGGTAGGCAATAATATCCTTGACCTCGCGCCTCTCGTAGAAGCGGGTACCGGCGACCAGCTTATAGGGCGTGCCGAAGCGAACAAAGGCTTCTTCGAGAACCCTGGACTGGGCATTGGTCCGGTACATTACGGCGCAGTCTCCCAGCCTGGCCTTCCCCTGCCTGACCAGGCACTCTATCTCGTTGACGACAAACTGCGCTTCTTCCTGTTCGGTATACGTCTCAACTACCGTGGTCAGCTCGCCTGCCTCGTTGTCCGTCCACAGTTTGTTGGGTTTACGCTGCTGGTTGGCTGAGATTAGCTGTGAGGCTGTTTCCAGGATATTCTTGGTCGAGCGGTAGTTCTGCTCCAGCAGGATCACTTCGGCCTCGGGATAGTCCTTCTCGAAGTTCAGAATATTGCGCAGGTCGGCATACCGCCAGGAGTAAATTGACTGGTCGGGGTCGCCGACAACGCATATGTTGCGGTACTTGTCCCCTATCTGCTTTATCAGTTCGTACTGGACCGGATTGGTATCCTGAAACTCGTCGACCTGGATATGCCGGTATCTCTCCTGGTATCGGGACAGGACCTCGGGGTCGTTCCGGAACAGCAGTACCGTTTTCATCAGTAGGTCGTCGAAATCAAGGGCATTGCTTTCTCCAAGTGCCTGCTGATAACGCTCGTAGACCCGCCCCACCACCTCGTCGAAATAGCTGCCGCCCTTTCTCAGGTAATCGGCCGGGTTAAGCATCTGGCTCTTGGCCGCCCCGATGGCCGAGGCTATCGCCCGGGGAGCATACTGTTTGGTGTCGAAGCCCACCTCACCGATAGACCGCTTGATCAGGCTGATCTGGTCGTCGTCGTCGTAGATGACAAATCTGGGGTCGACACCCGTTGACCGGCCGTCCCGGCGCAGGATACGGACGCAAATGGCGTGGAAAGTGCCTATAGTGAGGTCATTGACCTCACTGCGGGCGAGCTGGTAGAGCCTGGCTTCCATCTCCCGGGCGGCCTTATTGGTAAAGGTGACCGCCATAATATGGCGGGGGCTCACCCGGCAGACCTTGATGAGATAGGCGATGCGGTGGGTGATAACCCGGGTCTTTCCGCTGCCGGGACCGGCCAGAATAAGGACCGGGCCGCTGATTGCTTCGACTGCTTTTTTCTGTACGGGGTTTAGCTCGGCAAGAATATCCATCCTGGCTAATTATAGCATTATCGGTGGGGAGTTCCCAATGCGGGGGTCCTGGTGATATCGGTGTTGCTATGTTATATAATGAACCCTTGAGTAAGCGCAAAGGAGTAAGTTATGGCATCTCTGGAAGAGGCACTGGATAGAATCAAGAGCATGGCCAGGCCCGATCAACTGGATGGCATGGCCAGGTACGGCATGGCGGTGGAGCGGAGATTAGGGGTATCCGTTCCCGAACTGAGGGGTTTGGCCAAAGATCTGGGGCGGGATCACGAGCTTGCCCTGGAGCTATGGGGAACCGGCATCGCCGAGGCAAGGCTGGTAGCAGGGATGATCGACGACCCCGGCAAGCTGACCGAGGCACAGATGGAGGAATGGGTGATCGGCATCGACTCCTGGGACGTCTGTGACCAGGTGTGTATGAATCTTTTCGAGAAGGTTCCCCTCGCCTGGAAAAAGATTATCGATTGGTCTGAGCGGGAAGAGGAGTTCGTCAAGAGGGCTGCCTTCGCATTGATAGCCTGTCTGGCCTGGCATGATAAGAAGGCGGCGGATGAGAGGTTCATCGAGTTGCTTCCGGTGATAGTTCGGGGAGCTACGGACGAGCGCAACTTCGTTAAGAAGGCGGTTAACTGGGCGCTGAGGAACATAGGGAAAAGGAACTCGAACCTGAACCGGGCTGCCGTCAAGACGGCCGGGGAGATTCAGCAGATCGACTCCAGGGCGGCCCGCTGGATTGCCGCCG
Source organism: Dehalococcoidales bacterium (assembly GCA_028716225.1). Lineage (NCBI taxonomy): Bacteria > Bacillati > Chloroflexota > Dehalococcoidia > Dehalococcoidales > Dehalococcoidales bacterium. Next base: position 140,779 of record JAQUQE010000003.1, read on the forward strand.
ATACCATCAGGGAGCTCGAGAGCGAAGCGGTCCGGAAAAGACTGAAAAGCTGATTCCCCTCGATTACGGCTTGCTGCTCTCCCAGCCTTTGGGCACGATTTCAATGACCAGGTAGAGGTCGTAGAGGCTGTTGTGGTCCACCTTGATCTTGTAGTCGCCGTTGTATAGCACGTCGAAGCTAAAGTCATGGCGGGTTTTACTTACCCAGTGTCCCCGGAATGTATCCACCGACCTGCCTTCCGGGTTCAGGATCTCGAAGTTCCACCGGAAGGTACGGTCCCTGGTCTTGTACTCTCCGGTAAGCTCGACAAAGCCTGACACGATATCGCCCCGGTTCAGTACATTGGAGAACGAGATGACGGAGCCCGAGATTGCTCCGGCGGGCATGGTATATTCTATCCTCTGTGCTATCGTATCGAAGTTGGCGGTTACGCTCTTGTCCGAGTCCATGGTGAGGTTAACCTCGGGATTGGTCCCAGAGACGTCGCCCGACCATCCGAGGAATTCATAGCCCGGGGATGGTGTTGCGACTAGGTCTACCGGACTGCCGGGCGGGTAGACGCCGCCGCCGGTGCTTACCGTGCCGCCTTCAGTCGGACTGGCCGACACTTCCAGCGTGTAGCGGACGATGCTGAAGTTGGCGATTACGCTCCTGTCCGAGTCCATGGTAACGGTAACCCCGGGGCTGGTCCCGTAGACGTCGCCGGACCACCCGCGGAATTCATAGCCCGGGGAGGCTGTCGCGACCAGGTCTATCGTACTGCCCGGCTGATAGCTGCCGCTTTCGGTACTTATCGTGCCGCCCTCGGGCGGGTTGACCGAGGTCGATAAGGTGTACCTGATGGTATCGAAATTGGCGGTGATATCCTTATCGCCGTCCACGGTAATGGTGACTGTCGGGCTGGTCCCGGAGGCATCTCCGGACCATGAACCGAACTGATAGCCTTCTGATGGTGTGGCTGTCAGTGTTACCGGGCTGCCGTCACGGTAGTTGCCTTGAAGCGGGCTGATGACGCCGCCGACGCTGGCGCTGACACTGCCGCCGTCAGCGGGGTTTGTTGCGATGCTGAGGCCGTGCATCGGCGGGGGCGGTTGATAGTAATGAATACCGAGCCATACCCCCAGCACGGTTCCGGCCACGGCCGCGATGATGCCGATTCTCTGCCTCGGTGAAAACCGGTCCCCCCACACTATCCGGGGGATTCCCGGTCTTGCTCTTTCTTTGACGACCTCGGTGACTCGCTTCCACCATCCTGTCCACCTCTCCGTCCTGGTAACGTGCTTGACCCGTGTTAACCTGCTGCCCTGTTCTGACTTGCCGGTTTGCGTTGATTGGCTGGCCTGCGCTGATTTAGCGGGGGGGTTTCTCTTTCTGAATATCTTCTTGAAGAAATCGAGCATGTCGGCATTCGCCTCCGGTCGATTGTTCTTGAGATGACGGTGATGGATATATTTTACTTAGACTGCTTCCCCTTTTCCCGCGGTGCTTTTTTCGTTTTCGCTGCCTGCTCCAGGCTCTTCAGCTTCAGCGAGTCGATGATCAGTGATTCCACGGAATCTTCTACCTGTGACAACAGCGACTTGAGCTCTTCGACCACCTCCGGGTCGCTCTGCCTCAGCTTCACCAGCTTAAGCCTGATGCCGACAAACAGCTCGTCCATCTGTTCACCCGGAGCTTTTTTCATAATTACTATTCTATCACAGAAACGGCAAGAGCGTATGCATCAAGGTTGCACCGGCGGCAGTCTTGTTGCTACAATTGGATAGCCGGGCAGGCGATAAGAAGGCTGAAAAGAGGGGGTAATTGCCGTAGTATGGATATTAACTGGCTGGGACATTCCTGTTTCATGATTAAGGGTAAACAGACCACGGTTATTACCGATCCCTATTCGCCGGATCTGGGCTACACGCTGGGTAAACAAAGTGCCCGTGTTGTCACGGTCAGTCACCGGCACCCGGGGCATTGCTTTGTTCAGGGCATTGGCGGCGAGCCCAAGCAGGTTACCGGACCGGGCGAGTATGAGATAGGCGGTGTTCTGATTGTGGGGATTCCCTCCTATCATGATGAGGAGAAGGGCGGTATCAGGGGGAAGAACACTATCTACCTAATGCATGTAGATGATATGTCGGTGTGTCACCTTGGCGACCTGGGGCATGCACTCAGCGATGAACAGGCGGAGGAGATGGGTGATGTCGATGTGCTGCTGGTTCCGGTGGGTGGGGTGTCCACTATTGATGGCTCGGTGGCTGCCGGGTTGGTCCGTCAGCTTACCCCGAAGGTAGTGATTCCCATGCACTACCAGACCGAAGCGCTCAACCGGGAGCTTGAGCCGGTGGCGCGGTTCCTCAAGGAGATGGGAGTGGAGGAGGTTACCTCCGTGCCCAAGCTGTCTGTTACCAGGTCGAATATGCCTGCCCTTACACAGGTCTGCCTGCTCGATTATTGAGGTAGACCCTTCCCTTCAATACCCTGGCCGTAACCTTTTCCCATCGCCGGCGTTATAGTATTGTTATTTGCGACGAAGGGTATTGCAAAATAGCGGCGTTGTGATATAGTAGAGGCCAATCGTTCATTTCTGTTCCCGCAAGGGAAGGGGGGTTATGCTGTGAAAAATTCGGTCCTGGTTATGATGGTGATATTACCGTTTACCCTGCTCCTTACCGGCCTTAACGGTTGTGCCGGTGGTGGTTATGATGGAGGAATCCCGTCTACGGAGCCGATGCCGGCTCCGGCACCGATGGAGCCGGACGTAGACAAATCATGGGAAAGTAGTGAAGAGTATTACCCGGGAGATGACGTCACGATACCGTCCGAACGGATGATAGTCCGCAACGGAAGCATCTCGCTGGTGGTGGAGGATGTGACCGAGGCCCGTGATGAGATAGAGCAACTGGCGGCGGCGCTTGGCGGCTGGGTGGTGGACTCCAACATCTACGGTGAGGCAGAGGAGATGCGGGGGTGGATTTCTATTCGTGTCGACAGCGACAAGTTCGACCAGGCGCTGGCCGAGCTCAGAGCGCTGGCGGTAAGGGTAAGCTCGGAAAGCACCAGCACCAAGGATATCACCGAGGAATATGTCGACCTTCAGTCTCGTTTGAAGAACGCCGAGGCGACCGAGGCCCAGTATCTGGCCCTCCTGCAGCAGGCCGAGGAAGTGGATGATATCCTCAGTATCTACGATGCCCTGTCGCGGATACGTTATGAGATAGAGCAGATTAAGGGACGGATACAGTATCTGGAGCAGACTTCGGCAATGAGCCTGATTTCGATAGACCTGACCCCGGCGGTCAGTCTGGGTCCGCTGGTTTCCCCCGGCTGGAGTGCCAGCGAGTCGCTCAACTCCGCCATCCGCGGCCTGACCACCTTCGGGCAGGGGTTGGGAACGGCCTTTATCTGGATTGGCATCTTGAGCCCGATTTGGGGCACCATACTCGGGATTACCTACTGGCGCCGCCGCAGGAAGAGGAATCAGCAGGCGTCCTGAAGACGCTCGAGTACTTGCTGATGGCTCAGACCGGAGACCGCTACCGTCTTGTTACGGTTGGTCTGCCCCCGGGTGATGGCGAGGTCTCTTTCGCTGATGCCCAGCAGCCGGCTGAGAAAAGCGAGCAACTCCCGGTTGGCCTTGCCTTTGACCGGTGGCGCAGCTATCCTTACCCGCAGCACCCCTTCGACAAAGCCGAGAACCTCGTTTCTCGGGGCGCCGGGGTAGACCCGCAGTGAGATTTTAGCTTCGTTTTCCAATATTAACAGAGTGGAGGCGGTAGACTGCTATTCCTCCCCCCCGCCCCTTCTCGCCGTGCTGAAGGCGATGGAAGCCAGGAAAAGGACTCCACTCATGATAAGCCAGAACATCCAGGTGAACTCGGGAAGTAGCAGGGGGATGATTCCCCCGGCGGTGAGACCACCTATGGTGGCGCATACCGCAGCCAGACTACCGAAAACAACAGCCGCTGTTCCCATTAAGGCATCCTCCTTCTTGTTTGCCGCGTAAGTGCTCGGGAGAGCTCCTCGGCACAATTATTTGGCTTTATCTTAGTCCGCTGGTGCTATATACTGGATACTAAATCTGGATAATAACACGAAATCGGCAAATAGTCCATAGTTTAAACTACTACATTTGGGGGAGGGGCTGATTTGGATCGGATTTTAGCCGGACTGGCGAAAGAAGCGGGTGACCTCCTTCGCCGCGGAGGGCTGACCCTGGGGGTGGTGGAGTCGGCCAGCGGCGGGCTGCTCTCGCACCTGATAACCGGCGTCCCCGGATGCTCGGACTACTATAAGGGGTCGATTATCTCTTATAGCAATGAGGTCAAGACCGGGCTGGTCGGGGTGAAGGGGAATACCATCGCCGGATACGGTGTCGTCAGCGAGCAGGTGGCCCGGGAGATGGCACAGGGTGGCCGGGAGGTACTCTCCGTTGATATCTGTCTGGCTGATACCGGCATCGCCGGTCCCGGCGGTGCTGTACCGGGGAAGCCGGTGGGGCTGTTCTACATCGGGCTGGCGGATGAGTCGGGGGTGTACAGCCGGAAACACAACTTCTCCGGCGACCGGGAGCAGAACAAGCTGGAGGCTGCCCGGGCGGCCCTGCAGTGGCTGAAGGAGTACCTGCTGGACCGGAAGGGCCTGTAGTGCAGAGCCGGTTCAATTCAGAGTGGTTTTGACGAGGCGAATTGTGGGGTAGGCCGGGGGGTGTTATACTCTAAAATATCTCGGAATTAGGAAGGAAGGTTTAGATTGAAAAGAGCTGACGGGCGAGCCTGTGACGAAATGCGGCCGATCAAGATACTGCCCGGATATCAGGAGTTTGCCGATGGCTCGGCGCTGATAGAGCTGGGCAAGACCCGGGTGCTGTGTGCGGTGAGTGTCGATGATAAGGTGCCGCCTTTCCTGAGGGGTGGTGGCAGCGGCTGGGTTACTGCGGAATATGCCATGCTGCCCCGCGCCACCTCTACCCGTACCCGGCGGGACTCTTCGCTGGGCGGAGTAACGGGCAGAAACCAGGAGATACAGCGCCTGATCGGGCGTTCGCTGCGGGCCGTGACCGACCTCAGTGCGCTGGGGGAGCGGACTCTGATCGTGGACTGTGACGTGCTTCAGGCTGACGGCGGCACCAGAACGGCTGCCATTACCGGTGCCTATGTGGCCATGCATCAGGCGGCGCGGAGACTGGCCGATATGGGGATAATATCATCCATCCCCTTTCGGACCGCGATAGCCGCTACCAGCGTCGGCATCATTCACAGCAATATGATGCTCGACCTGTGCTACGACGAAGACTCCAGTGCGGCGGTGGACTTTAATGTGGTCATGACGGGTAAGGGTGAGTTTGTTGAGATTCAGGGGACGGCGGAAGGCAAGCCCTTTCCCAGGGAGGCTGTCGACTCCCTGATCACTCTGGCGGAAAAGGGCATCCGGCAGTTGCTTCAGGTCCAGGAGGAGGCGCTTAAGCTGGTCTAGCGGGCCGTCTGCCCCCCTTGTTGACCCGGCTTGAACCGGTTTGTTGCGGTGTAGTATAGTGTGATAGTATTATTATCATTATTGTCTACATAAGGAAAGTATTGACCTATGATGAAAGCAAAGCGCGCTAAAATGGTATGGATTATTGCAGCCCTGTCTGTCTTCGGCATAGCCTGTTGCTACGGCTGTGCTGCCGAGAACAATGACCCGGTAGTAAGCGGCCTTTATGCTGATTCCAACATGCTTTCTCTGGGACATAGCTCGACGATAGCTGCGGTTGCCTCCGACCCGGATGGTGATGAGCTGCAGTATCAATGGTTCGTCTCCGATGGGGATATCCCCGGTGAGGGTTCCGAGATTACCTGGACCGCCCCGCTTATCCCCGGCGCTTATACTGTTACCGTTGTCGTGACGGACGGCAGGGGTGGCCAGTCGGCCATGACGATTACTCTGGGTGTCGCGCCCGGTAGAGATCCCGTCATTGTCAGCTTTGAGGCTGCCGACACCGGTTGTAAGAAAAGCACCCCGGTGGCAATAGACTGCCTTGCCTACGACCCGGACGGTGATGATCTGACCTACCGGTGGTCGGCAACCGGCGGTGAGATAACGGGAGAAGGCCCGTTTGTGTCTTGGGTTGCGCCCGAGGAGCTGGGTACCTATACCATCACCGTTTATGTCAGTGACGGTATAGGTGGCGAGGTGGAAGAGTCGCTGGAGATCGAAGTCAAGGGTGGCTGAGGGTAGAGCCGCCGGCCCGTGGGGCCGGCAGACGTTGAGGATATCGAGCGGTTCTTAAGCCCCGGTCGCATCCCCCTATTTTGCGGCTTGATCGAACTCCTTCTTGCCGATGGACACGAATATGATGGCCAGAACGCCCAGCGGAATGCTGCAGATGGCGGCCAGAATGGCACCGGCGAGGGCAAAGTTCCACAGCCTTCTCTTGAGCGCATAGATGCCCCCGGCGACGGCAACCGCCCCCAGGCCGATCATACCGGCCCCCATCATTCCGATTAATCCGCTGAAGCCGTAGAGGAGCCCGCCTACTATGTCCAGCCCTGAGAAAGCCTCCGCCAAGGCACCGCCCAGCCCCAGAGGGATGGCAAGAAGCACTATCAGCGAACCGGCGCAGATGCCGAGACCGCCGGCAATAATGGTCAGCACACCTGCCGTGGTCGGTTTCCAGGTTCTTTCCATGGCCGTAGCCTCCTGATTTTTGTTTGCTTTCCTGATGAATTAGCATATCCGCAGCCGGTTCTATTGTCAATACCCGGCGGGTAATTGACGGCCGGGTGTCTGAGGCGCTGTGCTCTAATATGGCGTTTTGAATGTATGCATTCCGTGGTTTTTTGTTGCTGATGGGTAGGGCTAACCAAACCCGGGGAATGTTCAATTAAGATATTCCGGTAGGGAACCACACCTCAAGCCAGTGTGTATTGTTTACCGCCTAGTGTCTGAAGTGCACAAAAATCCTTCCGAAATTCTTGTCGTCTTTTTCAACCCGGTGATAGAGCCCCTTGATTTCCGGTCTGGCCAGGAATCGTAGGGTGCGTTTTTTCAGTTGCCCTGACCCCTTGCCGGGGATAATCTCAACCAGGGCAATCTTCTTTTCGATGGCTTCCTCTATGACACGGTTGAGTTCCGCATCGATCTGATAGCCCTTATTATAAATATCATGCAGGTCTAACACTATCTTAGCCAACGTCTGCCGCCTTTAAATTGTTATCCATTTTGCCCGTAGCTGAACCTGGCTACCTGTGGGGCCTCCAGGAACTGCCATCGCCCTTTTACCCCGTAACTCATCGCCGCCACCTCAAGATGTAACATGGCAATGCCGCAATCGAGCCGCTTTGAAACGGCAAATTCCCGGCCGCCGGTTCTTATGTAAACGGTTATGCTGTCTTCGGCGATATCGAAACCCCAGGGCTGGCGGTTAACCGCAGAAGGAGCAAGCCTGGCGGCCTCGAGGGATGCTTTTATCCACTCAGGCAAGTCATCTCGATCCGGTTTACTTACCAGCCTGGAAACCGGCAGGCGCCGGTGAGTGCGCCCGAAAAAAGTCATCAGTTTCTCTTCCAGTGATTCAACGCCGGGTGAATAACCCACCGGGGTCACAGCCAGGACCCGTTCGTTGCTCTTGATTTCGATTAGTGAAGCCACAACCTCATTTCTGAAGAATCCGGCAACCCAGCAGGTATTCAACCCGAGGGCAGTTGCCTCCAGAATAATCCCCTCTCCGGTATAGCCTGCTTCTTCTTGAACGGAAGGGTTGTCCATATTCCCGATAAAGGCAATAAATGCAGGGGCGCCCTTAATCTTGCCATAGCTGCCCACAATACCTTTGAAAACGCCTTTTACCGGATCGGTCACAAGATACGCTCTGGCAGCGGGAAATGGCGTGAACTGTTTACATGCGGTATCAAGAGCCGACAGCTTATCTCGTTCGATGGGACGGTTTGTATCAAAGCGCCGGCGTGACCTTCGCTTTTCTATAGCGGAATGCCATCTTGAAAAAGGGATATCCATATAGTCTCAAGATTAAGGCATTAGCTTGCATATATCAAATAAGTAGTTAAAAGGGGGAAGCTGTTGCACGATAGTCAGTTTAGTGCAATTAACAGAGCGTCGGTCTTCGGATTCCGAGTCAAACGCCCAACTTCATGAATTCCAGGATTGTCAGAGGTAGTTACAGAATTACCCCAATACGTAGGACCACATAAAATCACATCTAGTAACATGCGCGGGGAGCGTCAAATCGAGCGTTAAAAAAGGGAAAGTGTTAACAGAGTGCCTGTCCTTCGGTCTCGGACTCGTATTGACACGTGGTGTATAATATCAGCTAGAATCCACGTTTTATGTTCATCTTTACATAGATAAAGACTAGTGGAGGTATGAATGTGTCTCAGTTGAGAAGATTTGCTGGTGTGCTTTTCGCAATAATACTGGTATCAGCGCTATTAGTAGGCGCGAGTCTCAGCGCTCTAGCTGACCAGGATAGTGATGGAGGTAGTTACGATGTTCTGATATTCAAGAATGGTTATTGGCAGCTACAGGGCAAACTCAGCTTCTCTGATTATGAGACTCGCCGATTGCCACTAGGTAACGGTGCCGGTCAACTCAGGGTCAGGCTAACTCAGCATGGGCATGATGGTGCTTTTGTGGACTACTTGGCGCTGGAAAAAGGTACAGCTATATTCGCTCCTAAATCAGCTATTAATATTGGCAGTAGCGCAAGTGTCTTGACCAAAGTAATGTCCCCTGAATATGACGTTTGTGATGCTTGGAATAGCACTTTGGAAGTGGTCTGGGAGAACGTCCCCGATAACGCAACACTAGTCATGCAAGCAATGGAAGAGGATTTCGGTAAAGGACATGGTGTACCTCTGTATTATCCGCGCATTCAGCAAGGGGAAACCCTAAGCTATACACTTGTTGACAATGGTAGCATTTGTGTCGATGGTTGGCTGCAAGAGTCAACGGAACCGGACTTCACCGTATTCTGGCAACCGGACACTCCACATCCAGATGGCTATACCTACGGCTGGTTACATTCTGACGAACATTTCTTGTATGCTGCGGTTGAGGTTACCGCGGACAATACCCTTGATGAAGAAGATTGGGGGGCGCTCTATCTGACAGTGGACGGTGAGCTGAGAGAATTCCGCGTCACCGATGCTGAGGAACAATGGGGTGTGAGTGGATTTCAATACACCTCTTCGGTGGCCTACGAACATCGGGTATATGAATTTCAGATCCCTTTGAATGAAATACCTGCCGATATCGGTGCTCATATTCGATACGGCTTTGGGTGTTACGGTACTGTTGCTGTGATGTTGACGCCGACTAAGCACTCCTCCGCGTGTGGTATGGACTGGGGCATCGTTAACACTCCCAGCTGGGAGGATATGATCATCCTGCCTGCCTCAGATATCCTCGACTACGATATCGGCGGTGATGGCGATACAATCTACGCCGTTCTTGAGATTAATGAGAATTGCGTTGGGGTCGGTGATCCCAATAATGATTTTGCCCTAGTCAAATCCACCGATGGAGGAGTCACCTGGAAGGATATAACAGATAATGTCACCAGTGCCGCTAATCTACCAGTTGGCGATGTTTTTGTTTCTCTCACCGACGTGGCGGTAGCCCCGGATGATGAGAACTGGATTGCCCTGGCTGGCTATAGTAGTGATGGCACGAATCCCGTATGGGTTGTTGCCTCCAAGGACGGTGGTGATAACTTCAGCTACACTGGTGATATGACTGACAATACGTTACGAATGATTTATGCCTTCGATCTGGCGGTATCAATTGAAGTAAACGATATCCACAATATTGCTGTAGCTGGGATGGACAGCTCGGGGTACGGATCGATATACCGCCTCAAGGCGGGTACTTGGCTCACAGGTGCCTGGGAAGACACATCAGATACTACTGATTATCTAGGCTGGGACAACGGTATGGGTACTGGCAATATATCATTGCATGTTTTTGCCGTTGCATTCTCGCCGAACTTTGAAATTGACGATACTATCGTCTGCCTCGTTATTGGTGATGACGACAATTATCCATTTATCCAATCGGGTATCTGGGAAAGTAGCGGCGGCTCGTGGAATGATGAAGCTGGCTTCCCCACCGCTACTGAAATCAAGTCAGACGGCGATGCATTACAAGTCGACCCCTATTACCGAAGATGTCTTGGCCTGGCTCTGCCAGCTGATTACGATGGATCTGATCCCGGAGCCCGAACTGTTTTTTTATACGTTAATGCTCGCAACATGACTAATCTTCTAATGGGAGGCTATGTCTTTCGCTCTGACAACAACTCCCTGAGTCCGGTATGTGGTCCGTCCGGTGAACCCCTACTCGCCAGCATTGACGTTCATGGCGATGCCAACACTGGCAAGTTGATGATCGGAGAGTTCATCCAGTACGACAATGATGACGATGAGTATATCTTAGCTAACTGCTGCGAAGGTGTCAGGGTCTGGCACACTGAAGAGCTTGATTTCTGCTGTCCCCAGTGGGACGGCGCCTGTAAAGACCCCTCCGGCTTCTATATGGCATTGGTCATGTACACCCCGGATGGTGATAAGGAATACACCACCACCAGCGGAACAATAGATGATTGGGCATACGTATCAGAAGGACGAGATGATACCGGCACTCCTCTTGACGAGTCCGCCTTCTCGGTAACCCTGGATGATGGCATTTCCTTCAATCAAATCGGCCTCATCGATACTGATATTAACTGGCTCTCCGACGTGGCCGTCTGCCCCGACTGCTCCGTCATCTACCTCTCCACTATTAACGAGGAGGTACGCAGCGGCGAATTTCCATGCATGGGCGGTGGCTACGCCTCCGGTTATTGTGGCTGCGACAGCATCTGGCGCAGCTACGATGAAGGCGACACATGGGAGCGCGTTTTCCACGGTGACTGGATGGGAGATGAAGATTACGGTTGGCCCCTGCTCAGACTTCCGTGTGACACCGATGAGGATTGCTGCACCGTCTATCTCGGTTTAGCTGGCAAAGATCAGATGTTCTGCAGCCGGGACTGCGGCCAATGCTGGAATGAGCCGCCTGCTACCAAGATAAACATTTGGGACTTTGCCGTGGAAAGCGATAATATCGTCTACCTTATTAATGACGAAGGCGAATTCTCAATGTCCACCCAATACGGGCGCCGCTGGAGTGACCCAGTCGATACCGGAATCGATTCGGGACACACCATCGCCGCCTGCTGCAACGAGGACTTGATCGTCGTCGCCGGTTACGGTGACGAAGCGGTGGCCTATTCCAGCGATGGCGGCGACACGTGGGAGCAGACGGCAGACCTGCCCGGGTTGGGTACGGCCCACATCGCCTGTGACCCCCTCTGTGAAGGCACCATCTACGCCGCCCTGAGCGAGCCGGTTGGCATATGTGGCGGTATCTACCGATGGGTGATTGGCGACAGTACGGACTGGACCAACATGAATGCTTTTAAGTATGGTTACTACGGTATCGCTGTCGGGAGAAGCGACGGTACTTTGTATGCAGTTACCGACACAATTTTTATAGATCCAGATGAAGAAATATGTGACCGATTCGTATCCCCTTACGATGAGGTGGATGGTGATTTTCATGGCTATGAGGTATATAGTGGAGTAGCACGCAACCTCGACCCCTGTGAGACTGCCTGTTGCGGCACTGAGGACTGGGACTACCTCATCTGCGGCTTGGGTACAGAGTGCGTAGGAAGCGAAAATCCTGGTTTTTCCTGTATCCCAACCGAATGGTTTGATAATGAACCCAGTGGGCTCCGCATTTGCGGTTGCCTGAGCTTGGATACCAATAGCATTCTCTGGGCAATTGATGCGCAGCAGTATGATGTCACTGACGGCTCCGGAGATAACGACCACTATGGCAGCCTCTGGAGCTACGAAGACTGCGCTGCCAAGCACGGCCCCACTCTCACCAGCCCGGCTGACGAAGCCATTCTTGACTGCGAGCCATGTGCTGGTTGCGACGCCGCTAACTTCACCCTCGAGTGGGAGCGGATGTGCTGCTCATGCAGCTATGACATCGAAATCATGGATGAGGACGACAACATTATCATCTCATGGGATGATGTCGAAATCACCGGCGACCCACCCGAACTGTTTATCGACGGCACTAAAGAATATACGGTTACAGAGGAGAATTTTAATTCTCATACCGTATCTAAGATCATGGATTACTACCTCGAGTGTGGCATGACCTACACCTGGCATGTCAGGGAAGCCGACACCGACTGTGAGTGCGTCCACAGCCCCTGGTCGGAGACATGGAGCTTCACCATCGAGGCCTCTTCGGCTAACGCGGTCAAACTAATCGCCCCTGATCAGGGTGCGGTAGTTGCCCAGCGCACCGGAGTCGGCTTCTCTTGGAGCAGTGTCTACGACGCCACCACCTACAGCTTCGTCATCTCCGCCAACCCCGACCTCTCCGGCGCCCTGGCTACTGCTGACGTCACCGGTACTGCCTATGCCCACTCGGGCACCCTGGACTACGAGACCACCTACTACTGGCAGGTAACCGCCTGGAAGGACGGCGCTATGCTTTCCCAGAGCGATATCGGCACCTTCGCCGTCGCTGCTGAAGAGGTTATACCGCCCGAACTGGAACCGGCCGAGCCGGTAGTGATCGATATCCCGGCCACCCAGCAGATCACCCCGACCTGGATCTACGCCATGATCGGCATCGGCGCGGCACTGGTGGTAGTGGTCATTGTCCTGATTGTCCGAAGCAGGAGATAAGCTCAAGCCTTAAGGACAACGGCTTGGCAAGATAAAAGAGCCCCCCGAATTTCGGGGGGCTCTTTCTTTACGATAGTGAACTACGAAGTTGGATGTTATAAAACATTCAGCCAGTTTGTCGAACACCATAGATGACTTGTGTGGTTCTTGCTCTTCTTGATTCCTGTCCGCTTGTCTGCGCTTGCTTCTTTGGCCTCTTACGTGTCTCATTAAATAGACTCTAAGATGGCTTTAGAGATATACTGTTACCAGGGCAGGAGGGGCTGTAATGAAGAAGACCCTTTGCGTAATAGCAAGTGTTGTTATAATTGGTCTACTATCCGGAAGTTGCGCTCTGTTCTTCCCCACCGAATCGACAATCACTCCGAGCCCTTCGCCTGAACCAGAACCGTCTCCGGTTGTCAACATACCACCGGTTGCCTATATAGATTCGATATTACCTGCCGACTCTCTGGCAGGTGAGGTAATTTCGTTTGACGGCCACGGTACCGATATAGATGGTACAGTAGTTGCCTATCGCTGGCGGTCCAGTATTGATGGGGAACTGAGCAGCAAGGCTTCATTCGAAACCTCCGGGCTATCGGGAGGTGTACATATTATCTATCTTAAGGTTCAGGACAACAACGGTGCCTGGTCGGAAGAAGTACATTCCAATGTGGTTATAGGTGCGGCAGAGTCAGGCCCTACCGGTCAGATTACCGATGCCAGCATTTCCTGGGGTACTTCCCCGGACCGGATCATCTTTACCTGGACGGTATCAGGTCTAGATCCCGGTTTCGAATACTGGGTATACCCCCACGTAGGTTTTACTGAGAACGGTGGCCCTTTCGGCAGCACTCCGGAAGACGAAGCTAGCAATCTGGAAGGTATGTATGAAATGGCCATAACCCACTTTCGCCCGGCGGCCGACGGGACTGGTTCCTGGAACTGGTATGGGGGTAAACCAACCAATCCCTCTGGTCAACTCGCCCTGCTAGCCTATGATCCCGCAATCCAAAGCGCTTGCGTCGTGGATATCTCGGAGCAAGTCAACGTCTCGTCTTGGGAAGTAGAGCCCACCGGTGATATTACCGATGCCAAAATACTGTGGGGTACTTTCCCGGCCCGGATAATTTTCACCTGGACAGTCTCAGGTCTAGATCCCGGTTTCGAATACTGGGTATACCCCCACGTAGGTTTTACCGAGAACGGCGGTCCTTTCGGCAGCACTCCGGAAGACGAAGCTAGCAACCTGGAAGGTATGTATGATATGGCCATAACTCGCTTTCGCCCGGCAGCCGATGACACTGGTTCCTGGAACTGGTATGGTGACAAGCCGACAAATCCCAGCGGTCAACTTGCACTCCTTGCCTATGATCCCACAACCCAAAGTGCTTATGTAGTGGCTATCTCGGAGGAAATTAATACCTCATCTTGGCATGGTTCAGTTGACTAGGTAACCGTTCATCATATTATGGCCCGACTTTCTTTCTTAAAATGACTTTTTGTCGGCCATTCTTTTCGTGCACTTTCCTCACTGTATAAAACCCTGTTCCGTTAAAAGTTTTCAGATAGGGGCCTTAGCCGTATTCCGGATGATAGGACTTGAAGAATTCCCTTTTTCAACATAGAATAGCTGTAGGTTCGGTTATTCAAAATGATAGCTGGAGGTGTCCGATGCATTCTGATGACTTGATCGAGAGAAATACTGCCATGGAGCTGGTGCGTGTCACCGAGGCGGCTGCTTTATCCTCGGCCCGCTATATGGGCCGGGGTGACAAGAACCTGGTGGATAAGACTGCGGTCAGCGCGATGCGTCACCTGCTGGGACAGGTGCAGATGGATGGCATCGTCGTCATCGGTGAGGGAGAGAAGGACCAGGCCCCGATGCTTTATATCGGGGAGAGGATCGGAGACGGCTCCAGTCCGAAGGTTGATATCGCCGTCGACCCGGTCGACGGCACCACCTCGGTTGCCCGCGGTCTGCCCGGAGCGATATCGGTAATCGCCCTATCCGAGCGGGGTTCGATGCACTGCCCACGGGAGTTCTTCTATATGGACAAGATTGTCACCGGTCCGGAGGCGGTCGGCTGTATCGACATTGAAGCACCGGTTAAAGATAACCTGAATAACATAGCCAGGGCCAAGGGTAAAAAGGTTGCCGACGTTACCGTGGTGGTCCTGGACCGGCCCCGCCATGAGAAGCTGATATCCGATATTCGAGATGCCGGAGCGAGGGTGAAGCTGATCACCGACGGCGACGTAGCCGCCAGCATCGACGTGGCGCTGCCTTTACGCAGCGTCGATGTGCTGATGGGTATCGGCGGCACTCCGGAGGGGGTGCTCTCCGCCGCCGCGATGCGCTGTATCGGCGGCTGCATCCAGGCCAAGCCCTGGCCCCGTGATGAAGCGGAAAGAAAATCGGCCGAGGCGGCCGGGGCGGACGTCAACAGGGTGTATAAGACCGAGGACTTCATCACCAGTGACGACGTCTTCTTCGCTGCCACCGGCGTCAGTACCGGCGAGCTCTTAAGGGGGGTTCACTATTTCAGCGGCGGTGCCAGCACCCAGTCGCTGGCGATGCGGGGCCTCTCCGGTACGGTACGCTGGATAGACTCGTCCCACAACTTCAACCGGCTTAACAAGCTCGACGGCATCTCTACCGATTGATCGCCTCTTAAGGCGATACTGTTTTGATATGCCGGGGCGGTCCCGGCGGAAAGCAGCAGAAGGGGGAAGGTATGCAGGTGAACCGGATTGGTATTCTCAGCGGCGGCGGTGACTGTGCCGGCATCAATCCGGCCATAAAATGGGTGGTCAAAACGGCCCTGGACGAAAGGCTGCAGCGGGAAAGAGGGCTGCGCTACGAGGTTATCGGCATCCGGGATGGCTGGCGGGGGCTGCTGGAGGTTACTACCCTGCCGCTTGACCAGGAGATAGTCCGTACCTGGGACCGGTATGGCGGCACCATGCTGGGGACTTCGCGGACCAACCCCGGCAACCCCGAGAACGACCGGACCCAGACGGTGCTGGACAACATCGAGAAGCTCGGCCTGAGTGCCGTCATCGCCATCGGCGGCGACGATACCCTGAGCGTCGCCTACCGCCTGCATCAGGCCGGCATAAGTGTCGTCGGTATCCCCAAGACCATCGATAAAGACCTCCCCGAGACCGATTACACCCTCGGCTTCGAGACTGCCGTAAATGTGATTACCGAGGAAATCGACCGCCTGCGCACTACCGCCGGCTCCCACCAGCGGATTTTCGTCGTGGAGACGATGGGGCGGCACTCCGGCTGGCTGGCCCTGGAGGGCGGCGAGTCCAGCGGGGCCTTCATCATCCTCATCCCCGAGTGTGATTTCGTGCCGGAGAATATTTACCGGCTGGTCCGGGAGGGCCGGCGGGACGGAGCCAGGTACAATATCATTGTAGCCGCCGAGGGTGCCAAGCCGGTCGGCGGCGCCGAGTTCGTCCGGGAGTCCAGCCTCGATGCTTTCGGGCATAAGAAGCTCGGCGGTATTGCCGAGGCCCTGGCCCGGGAAATCGAGCGGGCCACCGTTCTCGAGACGCGCAGCGTCAAACTGAGCCATCTCCAGCGGGGCGGAGCGCCCTGTGCCTACGACCGCAGGATGGGCCGCTATTTCGGCATTGCTGCGGTCGACCTGGTGACTGCCAACGACTTCGGTAAGATGGTGTGCCTGAAAAACGGACGGATTACCGCCTGCCCGCTAGAGTGCGTTATCGGCCGCACCGGCTTTGTCGATGTCGCAACGCAGTACGATGCGGAGCGGTATAACGGTCGCCGCACCATACTGGGCGACCGAAACAATACGAATAGGAGGCAGCAGTAGAAATGAAAAACGAGATTGATGCTCTGGTGAAGGACGCCGTCTTCAGTCCCGACGATGCTATCCGGGCCGACTGCCGGCGGCGTATCCGGGAGATTGCCGCCGCTCATGGAGCCTACCCGGCCAGCATCCAGGGTCTGTATCAGGCGGCGGGGAAAGGGCTCTACTCGGGCAAGTCCGTTCCGGCGATCAATATCCGGGGTATTACCTACCAGGTGGCCCGGGCGGTCTTCAGGGCGGCTCTGGCGCACCGGGTCGGGGCTCTTATCTTCGAAATTGCCCGCTCCGAGATCGGCTATACCGCCCAGCGTCCGGATGAGTATGCCGTCTGCGTGCTGGCGGCTGCCGTGCGGGAAGGTTTCCGCGGCCCGGTCTTCCTTCAGGGCGACCACTTTCAGGTAAACGCCAAGAAATTTCAGGCCGGGGCGGATGCCGAGCTCGGCTCCGTCCGGGACTTGATCCGGGAGGCGGTGGACGCCGGATTCTATAACATCGACATCGATGCCTCGACTCTGGTCGACCTGACCCGGCCGTCGTTGGAAGAGCAGCAGGAAAACAACTGCGTGGTCACCGCCGATATGACCCGCTTCATCCGCGGCATCGAACCGCCTGGTGTTACCATTTCCGTGGGCGGCGAAATCGGCGAGGTCGGCAAGCAGAACAGCACGGTGGCGGACCTGCGTGCGTTTATGTCCGGATATCTCGAGCGTCTCGGGCCGGACGTGACCGGCATCTCCAAAATCAGCGTTCAGACCGGGACCGCGCACGGCGGTGTGGTCATGCCGGACGGTTCGCTGGTCAAGGTGAAGGTTGATTTCGAGACCCTGGAGAAGCTATCCGAAGCGGCGCGGCGGGAATACGGACTGGCCGGAGCGGTGCAGCACGGAGCCTCGACGCTGCCCGATACGGCTTTCGACAACTTTCCCCGGGTGAACACGGTCGAGGTGCACCTGGCCACCGGATTCCAGAACATCATCTACGAGAGTCCTTATTTCCCTGAGGATTTAATGGCTAAAATCAACGCCCACCTCAAGGACAAATACCGGAGCGAGAAAAAGCCCGACGATACCGAGGACCAGTTCCTGTACAAGACTCGTAAGAAGGCCTTCGGCGATTTCAAGCGTGAGATGTGGGACCTGCCGCCGGAGAACCTGGATAAAATACGGGATACCCTGGAAGAGCGCTTCGCCCTGCTCTTTCACAAATTAGCGGTCACCGATACCGTGGCGCTGGTCGAACGGTACGTGTCTTAGGGCCGCACCTGTCCGTTGCCGAAGATAATCCACTTGTAGCTGGTCAGCTCCTTGAGACCCAGAGGGCCGCGGGCGTGCATCTTCTGCGTGCTGATGCCGACCTCGGCTCCCAGGCCGAACTGGCTGCCGTCGGTGAAGCGGGTGCTGGCGTTGACATAGACGCAGGCGGCATCGACCTCGTTCAGGAAGCGCATCGCCGGCTGGTATTCCTCGGTGACAATGGCCTCGGAATGGCCGGAGCCGTAGCGCTCAATATGTTCCAGTGCCTCGTCCAGGGAGTTCACCACCTTTACTGCGGCCGTTAGCGACAGGAACTCCTTTCCCCAGTCCTCCTCGACGGCCGGGACGAGCTTCAGAGAGGGGTCTCTTTTCAGGATGGCTAAAGCCCGCTCGTCGCAGTGCATCTCCACGCTCGCTTTGGCCCATTCCTTAGCCACCAGCGGCAGATAGCGCCCGGCGATGTCGGTGTGGACGAGCAGGGTATCCAGGGCGTTGCAGACGGTGGGGCGCTGCACCTTGGCGTTATAGGCTATCGCTACCGCCTGGTCCGGATCGGCGCTGCGGTCTACGTAGGTATGGCAGACTCCTATCCCGCCGCTGACCACGGGCATAGCGGCGTTTTCGGTGACGAATTTGATCAGCCCGCCGCCGCCGCGGGGGATGATGAGGTCGATAATGCCGCTCATTTTGAGCATATGCCCGACCAGAGAGCGGTCGGTGTTCTCAATGAACTGTACCGCGCCGTCGGGGATGCCGGCTCTGTCTGCCGCCTCCTGGACCACCCTGGCCAGGGCGCCGGAGGAATGAATTGCCTCCTTGCCTCCCCGCAGCATAATGGCGTTACCCGACTTCAGGCAGAGGGCGGAGATGTCTATGGTGACGTTGGGGCGGCTTTCGTAGATGGCGCCGATTACCCCCAGGGGCACCCGTTTTCTGCCCAGCTGCAGACCGTTGGGCAGGGTACGCATATCGAAGACCTCTCCCACTGGGTCGGGCAGAGCGGCCACGGTAAGGACATCCTGGGCAATGGCCTCGAGGCGTTCGGCGGAGAGCATCAGGCGGTCGAGCATTGCCGTTCCCATCCCGGAGGCTTCGCCAGCCCGGTAGTCGATGCGGTTGGCTTCCAGTATTTCATCCTTTCTGGCGGACAGGTCGGCGGCGATGTTGCGCAAAGCCTCGTTCTTGACTCCGGTGGAGATGCAGGCCATACGGCGGGAGGCAGCCTTAACCGCCTTGCCCTTTGCTTCCAGTTCCGCAAGTGGTGATGTCATGGTTCTCCCCCCTTATTTCGTCTCTATGCAGCCCTTGATTATCGTTGCTCGAATTTGCCGCGGCCCTTGAACTGGTAGTGGTAGAGCGGAGGCGTCCCGCTTACTGCCCGGTTGACCCGCTTTATCAGAGAGCATCTGCCCCTGCGTCCGTCCTTCAGCTCGATAACGTAGCCGTCGCCGTCGTTAAGGCGCCGGTACTCTTTGGGTACCAGTTCTCCCCACCAGCTTACCGGTGATTCATCATGGAACCGGTAGTCCACGTCGACGAGAAACTCACTGCCGTCGACCCTGTAAAGTTTTCCGATGTCCAAAGCGAACCTCTCTTTCTAAAGCACTACCAGGTTATTCCGATGAACCACTTCCGAGCCGTAGTCATAGCCGAGGAGGGTGGTGATCTTCCTGGAGTGTGCACCTTTAATAATACCGATGTCCTGGGAGCTGTAGTTGGTTATGCCGCAGCCGATACGGGACTTGTCGTGGTCGTAGATATTGACTATGTCGCCCCGCTCGAATCTGCCTTCGGCCCGCTCGATGCCGGCGGCAAGAAGACTGCCCCGTTTCTTCAGCGCCGCGGCAGCCCCCGGGTCCACTATCAGCTTGCCCCTGGTGGAAAGGCCGCTGAGCATCCAGCGCTGGCGGCTCTCGAGCTTGCTGCTGGCGGGCAGGAAGCGGGTGCCGGTTGCCTGGCCGTCGGCCAGCTTCAGTATAATGTCCGGCTCCATGCCGTCGGCGATAACCAGGGTTACTCCTGAGGCGGTTGCCAGTTTGGCGGCTTCTATCTTGGTGACCATACCGCCGGTGGCCAGGCTGCTCAGTGTGCCGGTGGCCAGACTCTCGATCCGGGCGTCGATCTTTTCCACCTGGGGAATGAGGGTGGCGTCGGGGTTGCTGCGGGGGTCGGCGGTATACAGCCCGGCGATGTCGGACAGCAGGATGAGCAGGTCGGCATCGACCAGGTTGGCCACCATCGCCGACAGGTTGTCGTTATCGCCGAATTTAGCCTCTTTAATCTCTTCGACAGCTACCACGTCGTTCTCGTTGATGACCGGTATTACCCGGAGCTCGAGCAGGGCGAGCAGGGTATTGCGGGCGTTTAAGTAGCCGGCCCGGTCGATAAGGTCTGCCTTGGCCAGCAGGGCCTGGGCTACGGTGATGTCGTGCTGCTGGAAAAGCTGGTCGTAGACATGCATCAGCAGGCTTTGCCCTACCGCGGCCAGCACCTGGCGGTAGGGGATGCCCTTGATTTTCCGCGACAGTCCCAGCCGGTACTTGCCCAGGGCGATTGAGCCCGAGGAGACAATGATCAGCTCCCGGCCCTGCTTGTGGAGCCGGGCCACCTGATTGACCAGGCCTGACATTATCTCCTGGTCCAGGTGGTCGCTGCCGCCGGTAAGCAGACCGGTACCGAGCTTGGCCACTATGCGCTTGTATGCTGGCTCCCTGGTTTTACCCATCGCACCGCTAACCTGGTGGGGACTTGATTCATTATAGCAAGTGGGGGGAGGTTGGACAAGAGATTGCGAATCTTATCCGGCGGTTGTATCATTATAGCCATTGGCAGACCCGGTGTCCGGTCCGGTCTGCAGAAAAAGCCCGAGGTTTGATTTCGATGATATGCCCGGTCTGTCAGAGCGATATGATTGTCGTGGAGCATAACCGCATCGAGCTTGATTACTGTGCTGCGTGCCACGGGGTATGGTTTGATGCCGGCGAACTTGAGTTGCTGCTCGGTTCTCTGGGACTGGATGGCGCCGGCCGGTTGCTTGGCGATATTCCGGAGGCCGCAGAGGTTGATACCGGAGAGGAGAAGCGCCGGTGCCCCTTCTGCCGCCGCAAGATGAAAAAGGTAGACCTGGAGAAAAAAGTGCTGGTTGACCTCTGTCCTCAGGGGGAGGGGATATGGTTCGATGGCGGAGAGGTCGGGGAGCTGATTGGCCGTCTGTTTCAAAAAACACCGCACCAACCGGACGTGCTGCAGAATGCCATCGAATTTCTGGGTGAGGTTATCAAGCCCTGGGAATAATCTAACGGGATAATATTTACTGGAGGTGTCCTATGCCTGTAGGAGCGATTGTCGGCATTATCGTGGGGGTGGTACTGGCGATTATCTTCGGGGGGGGATATAACCGGCTGGTCCAGCTGCGCAACCAGACCAAGAATGCCTGGTCTCAGATTGACGTTCAGTTGAAGCGGCGCTATGACCTGATTCCCAATCTGGTGGAAACGGTAAAGGGTTACACCAAGCACGAGCGGGAGAC
Organism: Dehalococcoidales bacterium; assembly: GCA_028716225.1. Classification (NCBI taxonomy): domain Bacteria; kingdom Bacillati; phylum Chloroflexota; class Dehalococcoidia; order Dehalococcoidales; species Dehalococcoidales bacterium. The sequence goes on from JAQUQE010000003.1 coordinate 162,129, forward strand.
ACTAGAGGCGGTAACCAAGGCCCGCAATATCGCCCAGCAGCTTTCTTCTGCCGGTGCTGCGGAGCGGGCTAAGGTGGAGGGTGAATTGACTTCGGCCTTAGGTCGGCTGCTGGCCGTGGTGGAAAAGTACCCCGACCTCAAGGCCAATCAGAATTACCTTGCTCTTCAGGAGGAGCTGTCCTCAACCGAGAACAGGATCAGCTTCGCCCGCCAGTACTACAACGACTCCGTTCTAAAGTACAACAACTCCACCCAGACGATACCCTATAATGTGGTGGCCCGGGCATTCGGATTCAAGTCCGGAGAATTCTTCGAAGTCACCGCGGCCGGGGAGAGGGAGGCCCCCAAGGTTAGTTTTACTTAGTCGGAAGCTGCCATGTGGGAACAGATAAGCTCAAATCGGAGACGCTCGATTGCGCTTACCATCGGTATCGGTGCGATACTGCTCCTGTTGGGCTGGCTGATCGGCTTTTTTTTCTTCGCCAACGGCTATGCTGGCCTGGTCGTTGCTGTTATCATCTGGGGGATAATGAACCTAGTCGCGCTTTTTCAGGGAGACAGCATCCTGCTTTCGGTATCCAGGGCCAAAAAGATTACCAAGAGCGACCATCCCCGTCTCTATAACATCGTCGAGGAGATGCAGATTGCCTCCGGGCTGGAAAAGATGCCGGATATCTATATCATCGACGACCCGGCTCTCAATGCTTTTGCCACCGGCCGGGACCCGAAACGCGCCAGTGTGGCGATCACCTCCGGTCTGCTCGATAAGCTCAACCGTGATGAGCTTCAGGGTGTGATCGGTCATGAGATAGCCCATATCAAGAACCGTGATGTCCTGCTTATGGTTATGTGCGGCATCCTGCTCGGCAGCATTGTTATGCTGTCCTGGTTTGCCTCGAGGGCGCTCCTTTTCGGTGGGGCGCCCCGCAGCCGGAGCAGCTCGTCATCGGGTGGTGGCGGTGGCATAATCCTGATAATAGCTATCGTGCTTATGATTATCGCCCCCATTGCCGCCCAGATGATCTACTTCGCTATCTCGCGTAAGCGTGAGTACCTGGCCGATGCCTCCTCCGCCCTCTATACCCGCTACCCGGAAGGGCTGGCTTCCGCCCTGGAGAAGCTGTCTGCCTCCACTCAGGAGCTGCGCTCCGCCAATAAAGCCACCGCTCCGATGTTCATCGTTAACCCCTTCCGGAGTAAAGCCAGGGCCGCTACCGACCTGACCAGTACCCACCCGCCCATCTCGGAACGCATCCGCATCCTGCGCTCGATGACGGGAGTCTCCTTCTCTAACTATGAGCAGGCTTACGAGAAGGTTCGCGGTTCGCGTAAGGCAGTTCTGCCCGGTTCGGCCCTAGCCGGGACCGGTGAGGTGGAAATCCGGGCACCCAGGCCGGAGCCGGTAGAGCCCTTCCGGGCCGGTATTGAGCGGCGACGTGAGACCTCGGGCGCGCTCTGGCAGATGAACGCCTACAAGACCATCAGCTGCGACTGCGGCACCCGGCTCAGGATACCGCCTGCGTTGCAGAACTCAACCGTCAGGTGCCCGCATTGCGGACGGATCAATTCGACCTAGCTTTGAGTAGCAGCGGCCTTCCGCTTTTGTCAGCCCACCCTGCCCAGTAACTCCTCCAGTACCTTCTGCCACCGACCCCCCACTAGTTTAGTGTTCAGTCTGATCTGGGTCAGCCCTATCTTTATGCCGTCCCCGGCCAGTGGAGCGAGCCTCTGTTTGTCGAAGTGCATGCCGGGGAAGAGCCTCAGGATGATCTGGCCGTGTTCGCCGGTGACGGATTCGACGCCCACCCTGGCTGCCAGTATCTTGATCCTGACCGCATAGAGCAGGTTTGCGACTTCCTCGGGCGGCCTGCCGAAGCGGTCGCTGCACTCATAGGCCATGTCCTCCAGTTCTTCTAAAGATTTGATATCCGCCAGCCGCTGGTAGAGGCTCAGCCTGGTATTCAGGTCGGCGATGTACCCTTCCGGAATATAGGTGTCCAGGGGCAGGTCTATATTCGGCGGGGGCAGTGACGGCGCCGGCGGCTTATCGGCAGCGCCGGACCGTTTGTCCTTCTCCCTCTCCACCGCTTCCGCCAGCAGGCGGCAGTAGAGGTTGAAGCCGACGGCGCTGATCTGCCCGCTCTGTTTTACCCCCAGGAGGTTTCCGGCGCCCCTGATCTCGAGGTCTTTGATGGCGATGTTAAAACCGGCGCCCAGCTCGGTGGCCTCGAAGATGGTCCTCAGGCGCCTCTCGGCGGTGTGGGTCAGCTGCTTGCCCCGGTCGTAGAGAAAGTAGGCGTAGGCGAGGTTGGTACCCCGGCCGATCCGGCCGCGCAGCTGATAAAGCTGGGTCAGGCCGAACCTGTCCGCTTTGTTGACAATCAGAGTGTTGACGTTGGGCATATCCAGCCCGGATTCGATGATGGTGGTACAGACCAGTATGTCTATCTTGCTCCGGGCAAAATCGGTCATCACCGCCTCCAGTTCGGTCTCGGACATCTGGCCGTGAGCGATGGCGATGCGGGCTTCGGGCACCAGTTGCTCGAGGCGTCCGGCGACCATGGCGATACTCTGTACCCGGTTGTGGACGAAGAATACCTGTCCGTTGCGCTCCAGTTCCCTCAGTACGGCCTCCCTGATCAGGCTGTCGTCGTATTCGGCAACGAAGGTCTTGATGGGCAGGCGGTCTTCGGGTGGGGTCTCGATAGTGCTCATATCTCGTACTCCGACCAGGGACATATGGAGGGTACGTGGGATGGGAGTGGCGCTCAGGGTAAGCACGTCCACTTCCCGCCGCATCTGCTTGAGGTATTCCTTATGGTTAACGCCGAAGCGTTGCTCTTCGTCGATAATGACCAGCCCCAGGTCTCGGAAGGCAATGTCCTTCTGCAGCAGCCGGTGGGTGCCGATGCAGATGTCCACGTTGCCTTTAGCCAGCCCGTCGATGATGGCATTCTGTTCCTTCTGATTCTTGAACCGGCTCAGCACCTCAGTTCTGATTGGAAAAGCGCCTAGCCTCTGGCTGAATGTCGAGAAGTGCTGCTGGGCGAGTACGGTGGTCGGCACCAGCACCGCCACCTGTTTATTGTCCATCACCGCCTTGAAGGCGGCCCGGATAGCTATCTCGGTTTTGCCGTAGCCCACATCGCCGCAGACCAGTCTGTCCATGGGCCTGGGCTGCGCCATATCATCCTTTACCTGCTGCTGGACTTTGCTCTGGTCCGGAGTCTCGAGGTAGGGAAATGAAGCCTCCAGCTCCTGCTGCCATACCGTATCGGGTGAAAAGGAGAATCCGTCCACGACACCGCGGGCGGCGTAGAGCGTGAGCAGTTCCTCGGCGATTTCTTCCGCCGCCGCCCGGGCCTTCTGCTTGGTGCGGTTCCATTCCGGAGTGCCCAGCCGGCTTGGCACCGGCGGCTGTTCGCTGGCGCCGATGTAGCGGCTGACGCGGTAGATCTGGTCGGTGGGGACGTAGAGCCTGTCGCCGCCGGCATACTGCAGCACCAGGTACTCCTTCTCGGTGTTGGCGCTCTCCATGGTGGTGACGCCGCTGAACCGGGCGATGCCGTGCTCGATATGTACCACGTAGTCTCCCGGGCTCAGGTCGTTTAGGAGTAGCTGGTGGGAGGTCGGACGTTTCCTGGTGAGGCGCCGCTCTTTACTGAAGCCGAAGATTTCGTAATCGGTAAAGAGGTGGCTGGCTCCGTTCATGGTCCAGCCCTCGGCCAGCAGGCCCTGGATCAGGCTGAGCGAGCCCGGAGCAGGCGCCTCTTTGATTTCAGCGAGGGGGGGAGCGATAATATCCGCTTCGCCTAGTATCTCGGAGAGGCGGCTTGCCTGGTGGCTGACGATGATGAGGCGGTGTCCCTGTTTCTGGAGGTGTTTCGCCTTCCTGATAAAGGTCGGCAGCTGGCCCGCGTAGCTTGGGGTGGAGGTGAAGTTCAGCCGCAGCGTTTCTTCGGTGGATGACTTGTCCCAGGCGGTAATTGCGAGACACTGCTCTTTAGCGATTGCCGCTTCCAGTTCATGCCAGGTGAAATATGGCCTGGGGAAACCGGCGGGCAGCTCGCCTCGCTCCAGCTTCTCGGTACGCAGCTCCTCGGCTTTGGCTTCCAGGTCTGCGGCGGCTGAAGCCATGCTGCGCGGTTCGTTCAATACTATCAGCGTGTTTCGGGGCAGATAGCTCAGGATACTGTCGCTGTTGAACAGCGGGGCGTAGAACAGCATCCTGGCGGATACCTCTCCCTCGAGCAGTATAGCCATCTCCTGTTCAAGCTGCCGGCGCACCCCGTCGTTGCAGCCGGCCGGGTTGATGCTGGCTAAGACTTGCCTGAGCTCCTCTTTGCTGATTGATAGCGGTGCCAGCAGCTCGGTTGCCGGGGTGACGGCTACTTCGGATACCTTCGTCATTGAACGCTGGCTGACCGGGTCGAAGAGGCGGATGCTGTCGATGTTATCACCGTAGAAGTCCAGTCTGGCCGGCAGGTCGCCGGAGGGCGGGTAGATGTCGATGATGCCTCCGCGCCGGCTGACGGTCCCGGGGACCTCCACCGTGCTTTCTATCCGGTAGCCCATCGCCTGCCAGCGCTTCAGCAGGCTGAGCGGTTCGACATTGTCGCCTACCCTGATTGTGTGATGCGTAGAGCTAAAATCGCGGTACGGGGCTACCTTCTGCATCAGTGCCGGGGTAGAGGTGATCGTCAGGGGAGCATTCCGCTTGCCCCCGGCACCGGCCAGTGCGGAGAGTATCTGCAGTCTCTCCATCTCGGTTACAGTGTCGGAAGTTATCCGCTGGTAGGGGAGGGTATCTGGTTCGGGGAAGAGCCTTAGCCGGGTGGAGCCGGTCCAGGCTGCCAGCTGCTCGGAAAGCTTTTTGCTTTCCTGGGGCTGAGCCGTCACTACCAGCAGAGGTCTTTTCAGGTCGTGGTATAACGATGCAATCAGGTACGGTCGGGCGGCGTCGAGCACTACCACTCTGGTACTGCCGCCCGGCTTACCCAGCCTGTCGATAAGCTGGCGATAGGCCGGCATCTCGGCGCTTAATTGTAATAGCCCGGTTATTTCCGGCTGCATTTTTCTACTCAAACACCGCTAGGGCTAGCCGAAACGGCCTAGCCCTCCGCAAGAAATTCTACCACAGTAAACAGCCCCGGGTACACGCTGCCTGATCCTTATTCATCGGGCCAGAGCGAATAGGTACACTCTACTTGACACTTCAGATTAGTAATTGCTAGAATAAATGGTTGTTTGTTTCTAATTGTTTTGGAGAAAAAATATGTACGCTGTGATCGAAACCGGTGGTAAGCAATATAAGGTAAGCCCCGGCCAGACGGTAGACGTGGAGCGGCTTGATGTTGCCGAGGGTAGCACCGTTGACCTGGACAGGGTATTGCTTATTGCTGATGGGGACAAGGTATTGGTGGGTAATCCTACCGTTGACGGAGCTAAGGTAGTGGCTACCTCTCAGGGTGACGGTAAGGGTGATAAGGTTATCGTATTCAAGTATAAACCTAAAGTACGCTACAGCAAGAAAACGGGACACCGTCAGCCTTACACCCGGCTGACTATCGATAAGATAGTAAAAGCCAGGAAGACTGGTAGCGTTGATAAGAAGGGGTGATGTAAGTGGCGCATAAAAAGGGCGGCGGCTCATCACGTAACGGCCGGGACAGTAATGCCCAGCGTCTCGGAGTAAAGAGATACGCCGGACAGACTGTTAATGCCGGGACCATCCTGGTCCGGCAGCGGGGTACCTCTATTCACCCGGGTAATAACGTCGGTGTCGGAAAGGACTACACCCTGTTTGCCCTTGTTGACGGCGTCGTTAAATACGAGCCGGCCGGAAAGAATAAGAGGAAGGCCAGCGTGTACGCTGTTTAGGACTATGAAGGATAAGATTCATCCCAAGTATTATGCCGATGCCCAGGTGATCTGTGCCTGCGGCAATACCTTTGTGACCGGCTCCACGCGGAAGGTGCTTAAGGTCGAGGTATGCAGCAACTGCCACCCGTTCTTCACCGGGGAACGCAGGATGATGGATACCGCCGGGCAGGTGGAGCGGTTCAAGCGGCGTTACAAGTTGGAAGGGTAGTAGCACGAGGCTTTTTAGTGGTATCGGGAGCAGCTTCAATAAAGCTGCTCCTTTCTTCTTTTATTGAGGGGTACTTTTTGTGGAGAAGAGGTTTAATTACGGCGGTCAGGCGGTTATCGACGGTGTGATGATGCGGGGGCGAAAGGTGGTGGTGACGGCGGTACGCCGTCCCGGTGGGGGAATAGCCCTGGATACCCAGTCGCTGCCGTCTATCCTGAGCAGCCGGGCAAGGCAGATCCCTCTAATCCGGGGCATTCTGGCCTTGATTGAGACCATGGTGCTGGGTATCAAGTCCCTCGTCTACTCGGCTGAGGTGTCCACGGAAGAGGAAGAAGAGAAGCTGTCGAGCTGGGCCATTGGTGGTATGGTGGCCGGTTCCATTGCTTTTGCTGTTGGCATTTTCTTCATTGCGCCCCTTTTCCTGACCAGAATGCTGGACACCTATATTGAGTCCTCGATAGTTTTCCATCTGGTGGAAGGGTTTATTCGCATGGGTATTTTCCTGGCTTACCTTAAAATACTGACCGTAATCCCCGGACTGGGGAAGCTGTTTGCCTATCATGGCGCTGAGCACAAGGCGGTGAACGCCTACGAGGCCGGGGTACCCCTGGAGCTGGAGGCGGTGCGGAAATACAGTACGGCACATAATCGCTGTGGTACCAGCTTTCTGTTTGTGGTTCTGATTATCGCCATCATTGTTTTTTCCCTCATCGGGAGGCCTTCGCTGGGGATAATGGTGCTGTCGCGGGTTGCCCTGGTCCCGGTTATTGCCGGGATCGGCTATGAAATCGCCCAGTTTGGCGCCAGGCATACCGGCAGCAGGTTTATCAGGGCTTACCAGGGTCCCGGCCTTTGGCTGCAGCGGCTGACGACCAGAGAGCCCGACGACAGTCAGCTTGAGGTCGGCATATCGGCATTAAAAAGAGCCGTCGAGGTCGATCATCTTGGAGGGGAAGGTTAGGCTGCCTCAGGGTTTATCGGTGGTCAGGTCTTGCTCGGTAAGCCGCTGGAAGAAGCAGGTCTTATTGCCGGTATGGCATACCGGGCCGACCGGTCTGGCCTGAACTAGAATGGTGTCGCTGTCGCAGTCCTTCCAGATGGAGACTACCCTAATATAGTTGCCCGAGGTTTCCCCCTTGTGCCATAGCTTCTGCCGGCTTCGACTATAGAACCAGGCATCGCCGCTGGATAGAGTCAGGCGGAGCGCCTCCTCATTCATATAGCCCAGCATCAGCGTCTCGCCGCTGTCGGCATCCTGAATTATCGCTGGTATAAGCCCCTTCTCGTTAAACTTCAGGTTAGCTATTGTCCTCACCCCCTTATCTACTTTGGTATCCCGCCTTTTCTCTATGGGAAGAGCGGAGGCATGTACTTTACCGTGGTTTTCCAGCCTGCTCTTGTTGTTTCTTAGGAATAAAAGAATCCTTAAATTATTGACTGATGGTGGTCAGGGCCTGTTTCAGGTTGATGTCCTTGGTATAGAGCGCCTTGCCGATGATGGCTCCTTCCACACCAAGTTGTTTTAACATTCTGAGATGATTCAGTGATGAGATGCCGCCGGCAGCAATGATAGGTAGTCTAACGGCATTGACCATCTCGTTAATGGAGCTGAAGTTTGGCTCGGTAAGGGTGCCGTCGCGGCTAATATCGGTATGAATAAAACGCTTTACCCCCAGCTCGACCATCGACCTGGCAAGCTCTGTTGCACCTAGTGCGGTCTTCTGCTGCCAGCCGTGTATTGCAACATTACCTTTCCTGGTATCAATACAGACAATAATTGATTCGCTGAAACTGTGGCACGCCTCTTTAACCAGCGTCGGGTCTTCTACGGCGGATGTGCCCAGAATGACGCGCTCCACTCCTGTTTTTAGCAGTTGTTCTATTGTTTCCAGGTGACGGATGCCGCCGCCTACCTGGGTGGGTATCAGTAGAGCACTGGCTATTTCATTGATAATATCCAGATTGCAGAGTCTGCCGGCAACAGCGCCGTCAAGGTCGACGATATGTAGTCTCGGTGCTCCCATTGACTGCCATTCCAGCGCTACCTCTACCGGGTCATTATAGAATACCGTTTCCTGGTCATAATCACCCTGGTAGAGCCGGACGCACTTGCCTTTTCTGATATCTATCGCCGGGATTATCTCTATGGTTGTCGTCTCCTTCCCGCAACTAAATCCCTTGTTTTTGTAGCCATTATCATACCATAAAAATACCGTTGCATTGAAATTAGTCCTCTTCATCTGCTCATCTTGACATGGTCGGTTCCGGTTGCTAGACTGTCATTGCCTGTTCTAGTAATATGTAAATTAGAATGGCCGGAGAAAGAGAGCTTCCATTCCGGCGCCGATACTAATAGCGGAGGTGGTATCAATGGCGACCTACGTTATGCTCACTACCTTAACTGATGAAGGAAGAAAGACGATAAAGTCGCATCCCCAGAGAATAAAAGAGGTGAATAAAGAGGTCGAGGCCATGGGAGTTAAGATAATAGCCCAGTATGCTGTTCTGGGTCTCTATGACTTTGTCAATATCCTGGAGGCCCCGGATAATATTGCTGTGGCCAGGGTAGCCAACGAGCTTGGCTCAAGAGGTACGATGCAAACGATGACCATGGCTGCGATGACCCTCGATGAGTTTTGTGGTAACAGCTAAAGAGAGCCGCCGATTCGGAGATTCGCTGCAATGTCTGCTCCTGGCGACGAACAACAAGGCTAAGGTGCGTGAGTACCGGAGTCTGCTGCAGGCCCTCTCCTTCAGGCTGGTTACTCTGGAGGAAAGAGGCATTGCCCGTGAAGTTGACGAGGTAGGAGAAAGCCTGGAGGAGAATGCCAGGCTAAAGGCGGTGATATTATCTGCTGAGAGCGGGTTAGTGGCCCTGGCTGATGATTCCGGGTTAGAGGTTGATGCCCTGGGTGGCGAACCGGGTCGGCTGTCGGCACGTTATGCCGGTGAAGGGGCTTCGGACAGCGACCGGGTTAGCTATCTCCTGTCCAGACTCGAGGGTGTACCCTGGGGAAGGCGTTCTGCCCGTTTCCGCTGTGTTATTGCGGTTGCCACTCCTGATGGAAGGCTGGGGTTTTGTTATGGCGAGTGCCCGGGGCTGATAAGTCTTGAGCCGAAGGGAGAAGGAGGCTTTGGCTATGACCCCATTTTTTATCTTCCCGAGTTGGACAGGACGATGGCCCAGTTATCGCTGGAGGAGAAGGACAGAATCAGTCATCGGGGACAGGCAGCCGGTAAAGTGCCCCGGGTGCTGATGGAGATGGGATTATGACCGGACTTTATGATTCTTTTCAGCGGCCGATAAATTACCTGCGTATTTCGGTAACCGACCGTTGTAATCTGCGCTGTGTCTACTGTATGCCGGCTGATGGTATTTGCCAGATATCCCATGGAGATATTCTTACCTATGAGGAAATTTGCACCATAGTCCGGGCGGCGGCTGATCTGGGTATAAGCAGGGTCAGGCTTACCGGTGGTGAACCTCTGGTGAGGCTGGGTCTGGCTGATCTGGTACGAATGCTGGTACGGTTGGATACCATTGACGATGTCTCCCTTACCACAAACGGGACACTACTCGGCAGTTATGCTCCTATCCTGAAACAGGCAGGTCTCAAGCGGGTCAATATCAGCCTGGATACCCTCCGGTCGGATAGATTCAAGAGTATTACTCGCAGCAGTTATGATGTTGCCGATGTCCTCAGGGGTATTGATAGTGCCGGGTCGGTGGGACTCAGTCCGGTGAAGATTAATATGGTGGTTATGGCCGGTATTAACGATGATGAAGTCCTTGATTTTGCCAAAAAGACTATCGTAGAAGGGTGGCACGTGCGCTTCATTGAATTTATGCCTACTGCGGGAATAGCTTACAGCACCTCTCATTTTGTTCCGGTCAGCGAGATAAAGAAACGTATTGAGACGTTGGGTAAACTGGAGCCTGGTCTAACACAGGTTGGTAATGGGCCGGCCCGGTACTTCCGTTTCCCCGGAGCCTGCGGCACGGTTGGTTTTATCAGCCCGGTCAGTGAGCATTTCTGTTTTAATTGTAACCGGCTGCGTCTTACGGCTGATGGAAAGCTCCGCCCTTGTTTACTCTCTGACGATGAGGTGGATCTAAAGCAGCCTATTCGTAGCGGCATATCTTTATCGGAGCTGAAGCGATTAATAACTGCTGCGGTAAGCAGTAAGCCGCTGCGTCATCGTCTGTCTGAGGGGTTTTTGCCGGGAGACCGGCCGATGACTCAAGTAGGGGGTTGATTTATGGGAGAGCTAACCCACCTGGATGCCCGGGGGCATCCTAAGATGGTAGATATCAGTGCCAAACCTGATACTCAGCGTGAGGCAGTTGCCAGGGGGGCTGTCAGGATGCAGGCGGCTACCCTCGATCTCATAAAGAAGGGTGGTGTGGTCAAGGGTGACGTTATGGCGGTGGCCCGGCTGGCTGGCATTATGGCAGCCAAGCGGACGCCGGACCTGATACCCCTGTGCCATCCGCTGCTTATCGGGGATGTTGAGGTTGACTTCAGCCTGGATGAATCCAGTTGTGTTGTGGAGATTACGGCTACGGTGAGGAGTATCGGCAAGACGGGTGTGGAGATGGAGGCCCTTACTGCCGTGGCGGTTGCTGCCTTAACCATCTATGATATGTGTAAGGCGGTTGACCGTGGCATCAAAATTGAAGGCATCCGTCTTGCCAGGAAGAGTGGTGGTAAGAGTGGTGTAATTGACCTTGATGCCGTGTGAATTAGTACCTTTTCCCTTTCGTCTCTCACGCGCTCCGTTCTTTCAAATTCCTTCTCAAATTACCTGGTGATATCGAAGCAAAATACTGACATGGTATTTGTCCTGGTTTTGTTTGCCTCTTTTTTATTGATTAACGAGGAGTAGATTGCTTTGCTCTCCAAGATAGGGTAAAGTTATCACGATGGTGAGAACAAGTAAATCCGGCACCAGTACCATTTTTGTCTGTCAGCAGTGTGGCAAGGAGAGTCTCAAGTGGTTGGGGCGATGTCCTAACTGCCAGCAGTGGAATACTTTTACTGAGACCAGGTCCACCGTTGCTACCGCTTCCGCATCGGTCTCATCGCTTAACCCGCCCCAGGAGCTGTCCCGTATTGTCACCGGTGACCGGGACCGTTTTCCGCTTCCCTTGTCCGAATTTAACCGTGTCTTGGGAGGAGGAGTTGTCTCCGGCTCGCTGACCCTTATTGGCGGTGACCCGGGTATCGGTAAGTCTACCCTGCTGCTCCAGGCTGCCGCACTGATCGCTCGGGAGCAGGGTAATGTGATCTACGTTTCCGGTGAAGAGACGTTGCATCAGATTAAGATCCGGTCGGATCGCCTCGGGGTCAAGGGTGATAACCTCTATCTTCTGGCGGAGACCGACCTTGAGGCTATCCTTTGCCGGATTGACGAGCTGTCACCCATACTGGTGGTGATTGATTCCATTCAAACAGTATGCCTCTCTGAACTTGAGGCAGCGCCGGGTAGCATCGCTCAGGTGCGTGAGTGTACCCTGCGGATTATGCACTGGGCAAAGCAGAACGCGGTCCCTGTTTTTATCGCCGGACATGTTACTAAGGACGGTGCCATCGCCGGTCCCCGTGTACTGGAGCACATTGTTGATATCGTGCTATATCTGGAGGGCGAGTCTTTCAGCGCCTATCGTTTGTTACGTTGTGTCAAGAACCGCTTTGGCTCTACGAACGAGGTTGGTATCTTCGAGATGAAGAGTGAAGGTCTGCTTGAGGTGTCTGACCCATCGCAGGTATTCCTGTCGCGGCGATTGAGTCACAGGGTAGGCTCAGTGGTAGTGCCTACCATCGAAGGTAGCCGTCCCTTGCTGGCGGAGATTCAGGCCTTGACCAATCCTACCAGCTTTGGTCTGCCGCGGCGCACCGCCAACGGCGTTGATTTTGGCCGCCTGTTGCTGGTTACTGCGGTACTCTCCCGTCGGGTTGGATTAAGGCTGGGCAATCAGGATATTATCGCTAATGTCACCGGCGGACTTAAGGTTGGGGAGCCATCGGCTGACCTGGGAGTTGCTCTGGCTATTGCCTCCAGTTATCGTGATGTTGAGGTCGCCCCCGGGTTGGTAGCGGTAGGGGAAGTAGGCCTGAGTGGTGAACTGAGGACGGTCTCTCAGTTGGAGAGGCGGGTGGGTGAAGCTGCCCGGTTAGGCTTTAGGCGTTGTCTGGTGCCGGAAACAGGGTGTAAGGTCAGCGTGAAAGATAAGGACATCGAGCTTATTCCGGTTGCTACACTTAGGGAAGCAATCGGATTGGGGCTGGTTAGGGGTGGTAAAAAGAGCAAGTCCGGTGCAGACTAAGAATGGACATTTAATACGGATTACCGGCCGGCTACTGGTTTAGTATTATGTGCAACGAGTCCGTTTTTCCTTTATAATCTATAAATCAATCAAAGGATGAGGTATTACTATGTGGCAGTGGTTTACTGCTAATGGTCTGGAGATACTTATCTGGTCAATTGTGATACTTGTCGCACTTGTCATCACCATGCACCGGACTGAGTCTCTGGTTAAGAAAACAGCGACGAGGAAAGGGCCGGCGAAGAAGTATTCACGCTGGCTTACCGCTGTGCGTGTGCTTATCTGGATTTGCCTTGTCTTTGTCGGCCTGGCAGCGGCCGCTGTGATTATTTCGCGGCAGGGTGTCGAGGGTATGGTAACTCAGGACGAAGTGGAGGTATGGTTTCTTACGCATGGAGTCTATATTCTGGCGGTCGCTGCGATAGCGTATTTCTTCTACCGCCTGGCCAGGGTGTTGATACCCAGGATGGTTGATCATTGGGTCAAGGGGGTTGGTAAGGGGCGATATGCCAAGGAGGAACGGACAAAAAGATCCCAAACACTTAGTAGCTTCCTCACCGGTTCGGCTACTGCCGTCATCGTACTGGTAGCGGTGCTTATGATTCTTTCCAGAGTTGGTATCAATATTACCCCGCTCCTGGCGGCCGCCGGAGTAGTCGGTATCGCCATCGGCTTTGGGGCACAGAGCCTGGTCCGGGATATGCTGCGCGGGGCACTGATATTGATGCAGAATCAGTATAACAAGGGCGATGTGGTTCGGATTGCCGGCATCACCGGTCTGGTCGAGGATGTTAACATAATGAGGACAGTGATGCGGGATCTTGATGGCATCGTGCATTCGATACCCAACGGTGAGATTAGTGCTTCCAGCAATTATACCAAGGAGTGGTCGCGGGTTAATATCGATATCCCGGTAGCCTATGGGGAAGACCTTGACCATGTAACGGAAGTCATCAACCGTGTCGGTGCCAGCCTGGCCGAAGACGATATCTTTGGCCGGATGATAACGACTGCTCCTAAGGTGCTCCGGGTAAATAACTTCGGAGAATCAGGTATTGAGATTAAGGTATTGGGTGAGACCAAACCGCTGATGCAGTGGGACGTGACCGGAGAGCTGCGGAAGAGGGTGAAGAAGGCCTTTGACCAGGAGGGGATAGAGATTCCCTGGCCTCACGTAAAGATATATTTTGGCGACGGTCCGATGGGCAAAGGGCTGCCCTGTCCATCCTGTTCCCGCCCCAACCTTTCCGGCAGCCGGTTCTGTGCCCACTGCGGGACCAGCCTCACTGCAAAGTAATTCTACCCTGTTTTATACTCTCTATTCACTTCTGCTGCCTGATAATGTAGCGTTTTCAACTGGTTCCTATTAATGTTGGTTTAAGAAGAATTGTCTGGGAGAGTATTGACGGGGGCAAGATTAGCCATATAATATGATGCTACCCTTCGGGTAAGCTTGAACTATTATCTAATAAGCAGGACCTCCTTAACTAGTTTATGAATAGTCATCGTTGAATTAAGTCGGATGAATAACATCGCTTTAGTTATAGCTGTTGTCGGCGGCCTCATATTCCTGGCGCACTTTTTTGTGCATATATTTGACCGTACCAGGGTACCCGATGTCCTGATGCTAATAATTGTGGGTATCATATTAGGCCCCGTATCCAAGCTGGTTCCTATTGAATCCTTCGGCTTGGTAGGCCCGGTTTTTGTGACCATAACGCTGGTAGTAATTCTTTTTGAGGGCGGCGTCGCTCTTAAGCTGAGGGTGTTAAGCTCTGCACTCAGTAAAGCAGTTAAACTGGCTTTTGCCAGCTTCTTTCTGACCATGATAGTCGTTGGAGTTGCCGCACACCTATTGCTTCCGCTGGACTGGATCCCATCTCTGATTATTGGTTCTATCGTTGCATCAACTTCGGAAGCAATCATAATTCCGTTAGTGAAGCAGTTAAAAACTAGCGAAGAAATGCATGCCCTTTTGTCTGTCGAATCCTCCATCAACGATGTGCTCAGCGTTGCCGTAACATTAGCGTTGATCGGGGCTTACGGACTCGGTGGCATCAATGTTGGCACAATAACGGGTGATTTAATAGCATCTTTTTTAGTGGCGATTATTTTTGGATTCGGAGGAGCATTCTTATGGTCTCTAATATTGCGCAGAATACACACTATGAAAAATGCTATGTTTACTACTGTGGCAATCGTATTCGCTCTGTTTGGTCTGGTGGAAACACTTGGCTTTAGCGGAGCAATTACCGCATTAGCTTTTGGCATAACGATAGGTAATATTGAATCGATAAGACTACCTAAGTTAGGCAAGCCACTGGCGGGTAATCCTGTCGGGCTCACCGAAACCGAAAGGGCCTTTTTCACGGAAGCTTCTTTCCTGCTTAAAACCTTTTTCTTCATCTATTTGGGAATATCGCTTCAGTTCTCCAGTGCCGGGATTATTCTAATAGGCATATTGATAACTTTCATGGCATTCGTATTACGTATTCCGGCAGTTAAAATCACTGTAGGCAGATCTTTTACACTGAAAGAGGCCGCTCTAATATCAGTAATGATTCCCAAAGGCCTGGCAGCGGCTGTATTAGCTTCGATTCCGGCTCAGGAAGGTATTATTGGCGGTGAACTGATTCGAGATGTTACCTATATTGTCATACTGAGTAGCATTGTCGTGACGTCGGTAATTATACCTTTATTGGGAAGGGCCCGGGTATCTTACTTATACCAAAGTATTGTTTCGGGGAATATCAGGGATTTGAGGAAAGTTAGGCTGATAAATCCGGCGGCAACCTCTCAGTCGAACGGCTATATCAAAAGACTGGAAGAGGGCGGGAAAGTGGTGCCATTAGGTGATAAGATGTTCGGTGACAGTAAAAAGGATTGATCACCTTAGTCAGTAAGAGCTTACTTTGAATATTATGCTGGCCCTTGACAGTACTTCCCGGGCATATAGAGGAATCGGGCGTTCTCCGCTGCCGGTCTTTTCGTACTGCTGTAGTATTGTCTCGAGGGCATTCTGCTGTAGTCTGTTCAGTATCACGTGATTGAAAATGTAGCCGTTTTTTTCTCTGGTGTAGGTAATGCACCCCAATAGATCGCCTTTGCTTATGATCGTATCGAGTTCTCTTTCCTCGGATTCCAGTAGATGTATTGGCACTTTGCCAATTACCAGATCACCGTCACTATCTAATATCAATACACGTTGCAATCCATTCTCGTTTTGCTCGGTCGCCTCAATTTTCTTCAGTATTACCGCGGGGAAGTGAAGTTGTGCTTTATAGATTGGAATGGGAGCATCTGAAAGGTAATTATCTCCGGCGCCTTCCAGGCCACCCAGTAGCTCGTGAGAAGAAAGATTGGAATCTATATTATCCCTTATTATGTAGTTCTCTATAGTCTCTTTGCTCTTTATATCGCCTAAAGCAATTATGTTTGTTACATACTTCTTCAAGACCCATGGCATGATTTTTCTATTGATTGCGTGTTCTGCGATATTCTCCAGAGCCATCAGATGTTCGGAGTTGATATATACCGGAACGGGAACATATTCTTGGGGGCGGACTTCAATTCCTAGTATCGCGTACTTCTTACTTGCCTTCTCCAGTTCTCTTATGAAACTCTTAATGATCTCAAAAGTTGACCTGGAAATCAGTGTCGTTACCAGGTCTGCCTTTTCCGTGCAGCATAGCATCCTGACCTTGTCTTCCGGTAGGATTTCGTCACTTATTCTGACCGGCAACAGAAATATCAGACGGTTTAGGCTGTTTCTTTTTAATATTTTAAACATCATTAAAAATATGATTATCCTAATTCTTAACTTAGGAAGCATAGCCAATTTACAGTAATATGATCAGTTTGTCAATAACCGGGCCTTGCATTGATGTTTGATCGGGCATGCCATATTGGCGTGATAATGCCTTTTGGTAATCCCATTTCCATTGGCAGGGGGACCAGTTGATGGGAGAGAATCAATCTTTCTTTCCTTGACGTTCAATCCTGACTTTGGTAAGGCAGGGGCTAACGGATAGGGCATCGAATATCTAAGCGTACTGGCTTGGATAGAGTACGGCTTTTGCTTTATAATCAGTTATGGTTCCGAATGTTGAATTAGGGGGGCGGTCAGGGGTAGGTGCAGTTATTGTGGCGGCGGGCTCAAGTCGACGGATGGGAGGGCAGGATAAGTTGACTGCTTTACTGGGCGGGAGGACAGTTTTGGCCCGGGTGGTTGATGCCTTCGAGAGCTGTCGTCTGATTGAGCGGATTGTAATCGTCTTGGGGGCATTAAACCTGGAGTGGGGTCGGCGGCTGGTAGTCGAGCAAGGATGGTCCAAGGTAAGCGATGTCTGTGCCGGGGGTGAGCGTCGCCAGGACTCGGTAGCTGCCGGACTGAGCCATCTTACCGGCTGTGGCTGGGTAGTAATCCATGATGGAGCCAGACCGCTGTTGACCGAAGATCTGATCAGCCGGGGGCTTGCCGCGGCTGAGGAAACCGGTGCTGCCGTGGCGGCGGTACCGGTTGGTGACACCATCAAGCTGGCTGAAGGTGGCCTTGTTTGTGAGACTTTGCCCCGTGATAATCTATGGGCGGTGCAGACTCCTCAGGTGTTCCGTATTGACATAATCAATGAAGCCTGCCGGAAGGCAGATAGTGAGGTAACCGATGATGCCACGCTGGTGGAGCGGATGGGCTGCCCGGTTAAACTGTATTCCGGATCTTATGATAATATAAAGATTACTACTCCTGGGGATCTGGCTTTGGCCGAGGTTCTGGTGAAGAAGTATGGAGGGTAGGGTGCGTGTCGGTATAGGCTATGATGTTCATCCCTTTGCTGAGGAACGAAGGTTGGTGTTGGGAGGGGTGGTGGTACCCTTTGAAAGGGGACTTACCGGTTGGAGTGACGCCGATGTACTGACCCATGCTATTATCGATGCCCTGCTCGGGGCAGCATCTCTGGGTGATATCGGTGGGCACTTTCCTCCCGGCGATATGAAGTATAAAGATATTTCCAGCCTGGTTCTACTGGAAAGAGTGAGAGATGAGCTGGCGAAAAACGGTTGGCAGGTAGGCAATATTGATGCTACCATTGTGGCTGAGCGGCCCATGCTCGGTAGCTTTATTGGGGAGATGTGCCTGAAGCTTAGCAATACGCTGGGTATCGATGTGGGCAGGCTGAGTATTAAGGCAAGTAGCTCTGCCGGATTGGGGTTTGTTGGAAATGGGGAGGGAATCGAGGCTCAGGCAGTAGCCCTGATAGAAGCTATTTAGGACTAGATAAGAGTTTATGGTTATTGTTTATGGGATGGGTCTGTTAGCTAATCTTCTTCCCGGGATTTATGACTGCGTCTGTCCTTAGCCCCGGCCTTACCGGGGCAGCTAGGCATGTACTAGTTCATAAAGGAGATGTAGTCAAATGTCGCTCATTACCAGCGTAAAAAGGGATATCAGGGCTGTCCTCGAGAGGGATCCTGCCGCGTCAAATGCTGTGGGAGTGGTGTTTACCTATCCCGGGTTTCAGGCCCGCCAGTTTCATAGAGTAGCCCATATCCTCTATCTTAAACATATTCGCGGTCTTCCCATGATGTTGGCCTACGCCACCCGCTTCCTGACCGGTATCGAGATTCATCCCGGGGCAAAGATCGGAGAGGGCCTGTTTATTGACCACGGTATGGGGGTGGTCGTCGGTGAGACGGCCGAAATTGGCGATAATGTTACTCTGCACCAGGGGGTAACCCTGGGTGGTACCAGCACTCAGAGGATTAAACGTCATCCCACCCTGAAGGACAATGTTATGATCGGAGTTGGCGCTCAACTTATCGGGAATATTACCATTGGTGAGAACAGCAAAGTGGGCGCCGGTTCGGTGGTACTGGACTCGGTACCGCCTAATGCTACCGTGGTCGGGGTGCCGGGGCGGGTGGTAGCGGTGAGGAATCCGGATACCGATACTGTGGAAAGGTTACCAGACCCGATAGGAGAGCAGCTGGAACGCCTGGAGATGAGAATAGCAGAACTTGAAAAGCGCTTGGACAAAGCTGAAGGGGGAAAAAGTGAAGGTATTTAATACTCTCTCTGGAATGAAGGAAGAATTCGTACCCCGGGGTAATGAAGTCAAGATGTACGTCTGCGGGGTTACTCCCTACGCTGACAGCCATATTGGACATGCTATGAGCTATGTTATCTTTGATGTCATCAGGCGTTACCTCCAATTTAAGGGCTATAAGGTAAAGTATGTGCAAAATATTACTGACATTGATGATAAGCTTATCGACCGTGCCGGCAAACTCGGTAGTTCGGTCAGTGAACTGGCTCAGAGGTTCACCGCAAGCTATTTCGAAGATATGGATGCCTTAAACGTTGGCCGGGTCGATATCTACCCCCGGGCTACCGAGGAGATAGATAAGATTATTGAGGTTATCGGGGGCTTGATAGATATGGGGTATGCTTACCCTGCCGGAGGTAGCGTCTATTTCCGGGTAGGTAACGTCCCCGATTACGGGAAGCTTTCTCACCGTAGCCTGGAGGCTATGATGGCCGGAGGCAATGTGGATTTTGATAAGGAGAAGGAAAATTCTCTGGACTTCGCCCTCTGGAAGGCAGCTAAGCCGGGTGAGCCCTGGTGGGAGAGCCCATGGGGCAGGGGTAGACCGGGCTGGCACATTGAGTGCAGTGCAATGTCCCTAAAATACCTGGGGGATACTATTGATATTCATGGTGGCGGTCAGGATCTGGTCTTCCCTCACCACGAGAATGAGATTGCACAGTCGGAAAGCTTCACCGGCAAGAAGCCGTTTGTTAAATACTGGCTGCATAATGGTATGGTGCAGTTTGGCAATGAAAAGATGAGTAAGTCCCTGGGTAATCTGATCACCATCAAGGATGCGCTTACCAGACACAGTGCCGACGCTATCCGTATCTTTATACTTAATTCCCATTACCGGAGTCCCCTGACCTACCTGGAGGAATCGTTTGAGGCGGCGGAGAAGGCTGCGGAGAGGTTGCAGCAGGCGGCGCGGAGCGAGGCTACCGTAGGAAAGGGGGAGGGGTTGATAGACATTGATACTTACCGCAGCCAGTTTGTTACCGCCATGGATGATGACTTTAATACGGCGCGGGCGCTGGCTACCCTGTTCGATCTGGCCCGGGAGATTAACCGCGCTGTCGAGTCGGGTTATCGTGTTGCTGCCGCACAACAAATGCTTGTCGAGCTGTCCGGTATTCTGGGACTGACCCTCAAGCCATCGGATAAGCCGGTTATTGATGCCGGGCTGGTGGCCCGGATTAGAGACTCGGTATATCAGGAACTCGATCGTGTTGTTGCTGATGAGACAGTGCAGACGGCGGAAGGGTTGATTGAGGAGATGATTAGTCTGCGTAATCAGCTGCGCCAGGCTAAGGAGTGGCAGCTTGCCGATATGGTCCGCAGCAGGCTTGATGAAGCCGGTATTATTCTGGAAGATACTACTAATGGTACGGTAGCGAAGTATAGACGGTAGGCTATCCATGAATGATATCGGGGTTATTGTACTGGGTGTGGTTGTGCTGGGGCTGCTTGGCTTCGGCTGCCGGGGGTTTTTTGCCAATTCTGATATTCACCTGGCGCTCCGGATAGCGGTGGCTGCCATCGGTGTGGGGATCCTGGTGCTGGTGATAAGAATGGTCCGGGCCAGGTTAAGCAGGAAGCGGAAGAAAGAACACGGGGAGGTCGAGAAATGACCTTTCCCATGTCGGCTTTCGTGAGAGTTCTCTTCAGTGCAATAGCCTTTCCAGTTTTGCTTTCTGAATTCCGTTAGATGATACCATCAGTGCTGGAGATCAGTTTTCTTCCGGGGAGGAAAACTGATACTATCAGGCTCCTCACGAAAACAACGCCGAGAGTATAATGTTTAATTCTTTGCTATATCGCTGGTTGTTTTGATGGCCGGTGGAAATTCGGCCTGCCGTATCCTATACCCCATATACGGTTACATTCAAACTTTTGCCATCTAATTTGATGTTTTCTTACCTCTGGGTTATGATTTCTGTGACTGATATTAGGAGGACATCGCATGCATGAGATGATTATTACTACCTCGGACTGTGTCGAGGGTAGGTCGATTGTTAAGACAATCGGGCTGGTCAGGGGTAATACCATCCGGGCCAGGCATGTCGGCAAGGATATTATGGCCGGACTCAGGGGTATCGTTGGGGGTGAGATAAGCGAGTACACCGAGATGATGTCTGAAGCCAGGGAGCAGGCTATCGGTCGTATGGTTGAGGATGCTGAGGCTAAAGGGGCCAATGCTGTGGTCAGCACGCGGCTGGCGACATCGATGATAATGCAGAATGCCTCTGAGGTGCTTGCCTATGGGACTGCTGTTGTGCTGGAGTAGAGGCCAGGGTTGACCAATAGTCTAACGGAGCAATTGAAGCAGTTGCCGACTGCTCCCGGCGTTTATCTGATGAAGGATGCTGCCGGTAACATTATCTATATCGGTAAGGCAGCTAACCTCGGGAAACGGGTAAGGTCATACTTTACCTCCGGGCAAAAGCTATCTGCCAAAACACGGCGGATGGTAAACCGGGTCAGGGATATCGATTTTTTCGTCACCTCATCGGAGCAGGAGGCGCTTATCCTTGAGTTGAACCTGATTAAGAGGCACCGCCCTCTCTATAATGTCAGCCTCAAGGATGATAAGACTTTCCCTTACCTCAAAATAGATACCGATAATGACTGGCCCAGGATATATGTCACCCGCCGCCTGGAACAGAACAGCGGCCGCTACTTTGGCCCCTTTGCCAGCGCCGGATCGGTACGTCAGACGCTAAAGGTACTGAAAGAAATCTTCCCATCCCGTTCTTGTGCCAAGAATATTACGGGTAGCGCTCCCCGCCCGTGCTTGCAGTATTACATACGGCGTTGCCTCGGGCCTTGTATCGGTTCGGTGAGCAAGGACGAGTACGCTGAGGTGATCCGGCAGATAGTCCTTTTCCTTGAGGGCAAGCAGGATAAGATCATCCGTGAGCTTGTGGGCAGGATGGAGGAGGCGGCCAGGGACCTTGATTTTGAAAAGGCGGCCCTGCTCAGGGATCGCATCCAGGCGGTGAGGCAGGTTATTGAAGGACAGAGGCTGGCGACTAGGGTAAGGGGTGAGCAGGATGTTATTGCCTTCGTCCAGGATAGGAGCCGTGCTTATGCTCAGGTATTCTTTGTTCGTGATGGCCGGCTGGTGGGACGGGATAGTTTTATTCTGGAGGGTACCAGTTCTGAAAAACCGTCTCGGATTATGACCAGCTTCGTCGAGCAGTTCTATCACTCTGCCCCCGGCATACCTCCTCTGTTGCTGCTCCAGCACCCGCTGGAGGACAAAGTTGTTGTCGGGAACTGGCTGCAGAGGAAGCGGGGGGGTAGTGTTCGTATTCAGATCCCACGTCGGGGTAGTAGAAAAGAGCTGGTCGATATTGTTGCTGAGAATGCCCGGCAGGGGCTGGAACAACTCAAGATTAAACGGCTGGCATCACCCAAAGTTCTTAAGTCAGCACTGACCGAGATAAAGAGGGAACTTGATCTCCCCCGTCTGCCGTACCGTCTGGAGGGCTATGATATCTCTAATATTCAGGGGGAGCTGGCCGTGGGTAGTATGGTGGTCTTTGAAAAGGGAAGTCCGGTCACTTCCCGCTACCGGCGCTTCAGAATTAAGACGGTGTCCGGGGCTGACGATTACGCTATGCTTGCCGAAGTGCTTGGTCGCCGTTTCAAGCGCTTTAGCAGTGCCGCCGATGATTGGGCGGTCCTGCCCGACCTGATACTGGTTGACGGAGGTAGGGGGCAGCTAAATGCTGCCTTGTCTGTAATAGATAAGGCTGGCGTGGGTCCGGTACCCGTTATCGGTCTGGCTAAAGAAAATGAGGAAATCTTTATCCCCCGGCGGACGGAGCCTGTTGTCTTATCCCGCAGCTCACCGGGACTTCAGTTGCTTGAGCGTGTCCGGGATGAGGCACACCGCTTTGCCCTGGGTTATCACCGGAGAGTACGCAGCCGGGCAGGTATTACTTCAGCCCTCGATGCCGTTCCCGGTATCGGGCCCAAGCGCAGACGGTCACTGCTAAGGCGGTTTGGTTCACTCGCCGGGATAAGAAGGGCTTCTCCCGATGAACTGGCCGCCGTTGATAATATGAACCCTGAACTGGCCAGGAAAGTAAAGGAGTATCTGTAAGTAAGATGCCGGCTAACCTACCGCCGCAGTATTTTGAGGCTGAGAAGAGGTTCCGTGTCGCCAAGAGCGTCGAGGATAAGGTAATGGCCTTAGAGGAAATGCTGGCGATTATGCCCAAGCACAAGGGGACGGATCATCTGAAGGCGGAGCTGAGGCATCGGATTGCCAAGCTGACCCAGGAGGCGGAGAAGAAATCAGGAACGAAGCGGAGCTCGCTTCTGATTGAAAAAGAGGGTGCTGCTCAAGTGGCGGTAATCGGTATGCCCAATGCCGGGAAGTCCCAGCTTGTCTCCAGTATTACCAACGCCTCTTCATCGGTAGCAGAGTATCCCTTTACCACCTGTACTGCTATCCCGGGAATGATGGAGTTTGAGAACATACAGATACAGTTGATTGATACTCCGCCATTTGGCGAACAGCCCGTTGAGTGGTGGCTGCGTCATCTGATTATCCGGGCTGATGCCCTGCTTCTGGTGATAGACCTGGCCGGTAATCCTCTGGCTCAGGTGGAGAAGATTACGGAACATCTTACACAAATGAGGGTAGGCATTGGTAATCCAAAGCCGGTAGAAGGGGAGGATATTATTCTCTCGTATAAGAAAGCTCTGATCGTGGGCAATAAGATTGATCAGGATGGCACCGGGAACGCCTACCTGCGATTAAAAAAGAGGTATGCCGGAGAGCTGCCGGTCACCTCTATCTCGGCTAAAATGGGGACCAGTCTGGAAGAGCTGCGCTACGAAGTGTACCGGATGCTTGACATTATCCGGGTGTATACCAAAGCCCCCGGACAGAAACCCGAGATGAACGCCCCCATCGTCTTGGAGAAGGGGAGCACGCTCGCCGATGCCGCTGAGTCCGTGCATAAGGACTTCCGGGCTAAGTTGAAGTATGCCCGCATCTGGGGCTCGGGAAAACACGACGGCGTGATGGCAAAGCGGAATCATGTCCTCCAGGATGGTGATGTTATCGAACTGCACCTCTAATGTGTTTCGGTAAGAGTATGAGCATGTTGTCGTGTCGTAAGCCGGTCTAGTATAATAGCTGGCAAAGGTTAGAGGAGTGTGATAATTAGTATGCTTACGACGGTGATCGGAAGTTACCCCCTGAGCTATTCCGATTTGGGGAGGGATGCGATAGCTGGTTCGGTGAAAGACCAGCTTGATGCCGGTATACAGTTGGTCACGGATGGCCAGACAAGGTATGACATAGTAGAGTATTTTGCCAGGGCTATCGAAGGCTATCGCTACGATGCGGGTAGCTCCCAGAGTTTTATCAAGGGAAAGATAGGGAAGGGAGACCCTGGGGTCTTCCTGGAAGACCTGGAGGTTACCCGGAGTATAGCCCCCCATGTGAAGGGCAATATCACCGGGCCGGTAACGCTGGTCTTCTCCTCAAGGCTCGAGGGTTACTACCGGGGATACCAGCACAAGCAGGTTTATCTCGATACCGCTGATGCCCTGCTCGGTATCGCCCGTGCCCTGGAGCAGAACGGTGCGGAGTGGATACAGATTGATGAGCCCTTCCTTTCTGTTGGCGCTCCGATGGATATCGCCAGAGAAGCAGTGCAGAGAATAGCTCTGGGGCTTAAAGTACCGGTAGCACTTCATGTCTGTGGAAACGTCAACCGGATATTCAAGGAGCTTATGGGGTGGGATGGTATCAGGATGCTTTCCCATGCTTTCATGGGTGATGGTAGCCTTGAGATATTAGACTTTCCCGAGCTTCGGGATTCGGACAAAGTGCTGGGATTGGGCTGTATCGATACCAAGAGCACCAGGGTGGAGGAGGTCGAAGAGATAGAGAAGCTGATAAGAACGGCACTGACAAGGGTACCGGCGGAGCGTCTTGCTCTTCACCCTGACTGCGGACTACGCATTCTGCCCAGAGAAGTCGCTTTTGAAAAGATGAAGAGGATGGTAATCGCGGCCGGAAGGGTCCTGCAATGATGGCGTCCGGTTAGTTGACATAACTACACCAAGTGTGCGCTTTTGTATCTTCCCGGTGCTATAGTTCGGTATAGCGTTGTTACTGGAACTACCGGCTGTTCGCCTTTGCTGAAGGAGGGAGCGTGATGGCTAAAGTCAAGATGGGGGCGCAGCCCCTGATTTACCCCATGCCCGTTTTATTGGTCGGGGCGAATGTTGCCGGCCGGCCGAATGTTCTGGCGGTTGCCTGGGGCGGTATTGCCAATGGTGAGCCACCTATGGTATCGGTTGCCGTGCGGCACCAGCGTTACACGCACGATGGTATAAAGCAAAGCGGTACTTTTTCTGTGAATATTCCCTCGGCTGATATGGTGAGGGAGGCAGACTACTGCGGATTGGTCTCCGGTACCAGGGTTGATAAAATAGCCGCCTGTAATTTTGATGTCTTCTATGGCAAACTGGGTAATGCCCCGCTTATTGAGCAGTGCCCGGTTAATTTGGAGTGCCGGGTGGTGCATACCCTCGATCTGGGCAGTCATTCACTCTTTGTCGGCCGAATTGAGGAGACCCATATCTCGGAGGAATGTCTTACCGGGAATAAGCCGGATATCGGGAAGATTAGACCTCTGGCCTATATTACCTCTCCGGACAGTCAATATCGGGTTCTGGGAGAGGTCATCGCCATGGCATTCAGTTGCGGTAAGGAGATCAAGGTAAAAAAGCACCCCTAAGTATGAGAAGAGTGTGAAATGCTGAGGAAAAGGCGTGGTCGCAGATGCGGTATATACCATTACACCAGCTCTTAGGTTCCTGGATCTCCGGCCACCGGTAGCCGGGCACGAGAGATTCATCGGTTCTTACCTGTTCTGCGGGGCAAGAAATGTCATTGTTGATGTCGGCCCCGCTGCGGCGATGCCCAACCTGCTTCGCTTGATAACCGGTCTTGGCATAAGCCGTGATGCCGTTGACTATGTAGTACTGACTCATATCCATATCGATCACGCTGGTGGCATCGGTGCGCTGATTAAGGAACTGCCCCGGGCCAGGGTTATCGCTCACCCCCGTGCCCGTCCCCACCTGATTGACCCTGAGATGCTCTGGGTGGCTAGCTGCAAGACACTGGGCAGTCTGGCTGCCCAGTACGGCCGGATTGAACCGGTCCCTGAGGGTAAAGTATTGGATGCCAGGGATGGGATGGAGCTCGATCTGGGGCAGGGCATGGTGCTGGAGCTATATTTTACCCCGGGGCATGCCCCGCATCACCTGAGCCTTTATGATAGAGCAGGCGGTGTACTTATTGCCGGCGAGGCGGCTGGCGTCTGTCTTAATGGGAATATCAGGCCGGCGACGCCACCTCCCTTCCGGTTGTCACAGGCTCTGGACTCAATAGATAAGCTGACGGCGCTCAAGCCTCAGCGGATATGCTACGGCCACTTCGGTTGCTACGATAACGCACCGGAGAGGCTTACCTTTATCCGTAAACAGATTCTTGAGTGGTACAGGATTATTAGCTTAGAAGCCAGGGCAGGGAGGTGTCCGGAGGATATACTCGCTACACTCCGGGAGAAGGATAGCAGCCTGGATTACCTGGATGGTCTGGAAAGGGAGAGTTATGAAGTGCAATATAGGCTGCTTATCAACAGCATCAATGGTCTTTCCCGATCTGCTAACGGTTAGAGGGCGGGCTGCAGAACGGGGTATGATACTACAGCAGAAATTTTTCCACTGCTGCCGCCAGGCCGTTGTGCTCGATATCCAGGGTTATCTCGTCGGCGATTGCCTTAACTTCGTCAGGGGCGTTACCCATTGCGATGCCCAGACCGGCCGAAGTAATGAGGGGAATGTCATTTTCTCCGTCTCCGATAGCCATAATCTCGCTTGAGCTTATGCCTAGATATTTAGCCAGCGCTTCCAGGGCTGTTCCTTTCGATACTCCGGGAGCAACTATATTGATGAAGTCGACCCCGGGATAGCTTGGCGTTCTGACTCGGGAGAAGTGGAGGCTGGAGTTGAACCTGTCGCGGATGGCTCGCACTTTAGCCGCTTCTCGAGGAGAGGTAGCGACCATTCCCCCCTTGATAATTCTCTCTCGCTCCCAGATGCCATTGAAGTCGGTTATCGTCGGCTCGATACCAAAGAACTTATTGTGAATATCTGATGACCAGCTTTCCTTTTCGACAAAGTAGTGGCTCGCTGAGTACAGGTCGATACTGATATTATTTTCGTGGGCGAACTCGACTGCCTGTTTCACCGTTTCCCGGCAGAGTGGTTGAGCATAGACCTCCTTATCGTGGCCGGGAGTGCTCACTAGGGCGCCATCAAAGAAGATGTGGTAGCCGTCTAAGTCCAGTTGACTGATCAGGCTCAGACAGGCTCGAATGGCGCGTCCGGTGGATAGGGAAATCATTATCCCCAGGCGGCTGACCATGGTTAAGGCTTCTCTATTCTCAGGTGTAATGGTGCCGTTCTTATCGACCAGGGTCCCGTCGATATCTATGACTAAAAGCCGGTAGGGTTTATCCGCCAAAGCTTCTCCTTGATGTCTGGTATAAATGGAGACCCATAATCAATCACAAGCGTATCACCGCCGTATTCTGGATAGGATTCTATTCTGCCCACCAGCTCAGAACGCGGGTGCCCAGACCGGTATGAATCGTAACCAGGGGGCCGATATTGCTGATGAATACCTCTTCGCACCGGAACTGCGCTAAAACCTCCTCCTTAATCTGCTCGGCTTCGGCCATAGCATCGGCATGATTAATGGCGAAGTGTAATCTGCTATCAGGATGATTGCCCCGTACCAGACTGAACAGCGTCTTGAGTGTCTCGCCTTTGGTCCGGCACCTTGCGATAGGACTGGTTTTTCCTTCCGTAGAAGCATCGAGCTTCAAGATGGCGGTATTGCTGACCTTAGAGTTTGCCCATGGTCGTGCTTTGTGGATTCTACCGCCCTTCGCCAGATAATAAAGATTGTCCGATAAGATAACGAGATTTACCTTTGTTGTCATATCACTGGCCAATCCCAATAATTCCTTGAGGTTGCTTCCGGCAGCATTCGCCTTGGCGAGTTCCAGCGTTATCATCATTTTTGGGCTCCGCCCCAGCTCTTTGAGTCAAGAATTTCTATCCTGGTTTTGGATAACTCATCTTTTACCAGGTCCTTTGCCAGAAGAGCTGACTTTACCGCCATACCGAGATGTTCACTATAGCCAATATATATTATAGATTCATGTTCCTTGCTCAGCTTGCGGTATGCACTGACAAAATCGTCGGGGGAGGGGGATGAAGTCGTCGGCAGGTTTCCTTCTTCCTTCCATTTCGGTATCTTCTTGTAGAATTGTACCAGGTCTATCTCATTCTCAGGGTACGACTCACCGTCCATAAGGATGTGAACAGGTGCTTGTAGGAGTTTGTATTTACTGGCGATTTCTGCAGGGAAATAACTCACGGTATCAGTCATAACGGCAATATTGGACATTTGTCACCTCCTTAATGATTACCGAAAAACCAGTACAGTGTGCTCAACTTTGTCTTTCGTACATAGATTTTTTACCGCTCGCTCGGTAACTATGTCGAGTGATTTGCCTGTTGTCCCGCCAACGAAACAGTCAATTGAGCGATGTTTTCTCTAGTATAGCATAATCCGGATGATACGATTCGTCGCGAAGACAGCCGGCCAGTTTGAGCAAGTATTATCCGAAGGTATGCGTTACGGGTTACCCGGATGGGTTAGGCACCCGGGTTTACCACACGGCCAACAAACAGTATCGCTCCGGTCTCAATGTCGCGAATCAGGAAGACGAAGGGATGATCAACGTTAACATTGATAGGCATATCCGGAGCTGCGGTCAGTTCCATCGCTACGGCGGTGGCGGCGGCTGCTTCTGTCCCGGCTTCATCTACAGAGACGAATGCCTTGTGCACCACGTCTGCAATGAACAGGTCTCGGTCGCCCGTCATGCCGGAGAAGTCTGCGTCTGCCGAGAAGGCGACCGGCATTCCTAGTGCTGAGAGGGTCTTCTTGAGACTAAAGTCTGACTCGAATTCAAATCTGGGCATTGTCAGGTTTATTTCCCTTTGTTGCAGGCTTCCCAGTATGGCGTCTACCTGCTGTGCGTCTAACGATGCTTCGAATGATTCGAAATGGTCTCGTGCGGGCAGTAAGACTACCATCGAGAGTTCACGGCCGTCATATGGCAGTTCGATCGCCTGATAGCCATCACCATCGGCGTAGCCGAATGATTCGGTCTGCCTCATCATCGACACAATTATTTCATTGCCCTCGAGTAGATAGAAGGTGCCGTCGCCGGTCGCCTCTTCTGCAAAGGGATACTGCCATGCCGCGTTGAAGTATATGGCATTGGTAAGGACAAGACGGGTCAGTGCGTTGATCAGGCCCTGTGGAATCAGGTCTTCGATTCGCCCTTCCGTCTGGTCACTGACCCAGTCGTTGATAATGGTGCGGGACTCTTCCGGTGCGCCCGCGAAATCAAGAATTCTCAAACCCGCACCGTAGTTTTCAGCCAGTACATCAAGGAACTGGTTGAGAAACTGGTAGTTCTTCTGTCCCCAGATGGCGTTGACAATGTTCAGCCGAAAGCCATCGCCATCCTTGCCCTGGCTGGCTGCACCACGTTGGGCTAGTTCGATATCAAGGCTGTTGAAGGCCGGGTGCAGGCGATCTTGGGGAAGACTGAAGCGGAGGGCATCCGACATCTGTTGCGCGGTTTCACTGCGAGCGCCGGCATATGTCATCGCCAGTGCCAGCGATATGCTGTAGGGAGAATAAAAAAGGTTATCGTCATCTTCTTTTCTTAGTTCCTGATACAAATCGAAAGCAAAGGCGCTGTTGCCGTCGACCAGAGCTGCCAGTTCGGCCTGACTGACATCCGGTGAGGTTGACCGCGGCTTCTCCGACTGAATTACCTCACCTGATGCCGGTTGCGTACAGGCGGTCAAACCGATCATTACGACCATTATCGCTGCTAAAACCGACGTTCTTTTCATTGCCATCTACCTCAAGCTAATATCTCAGGTTGGGTTACGCTTGATATTTATAACGACCGGATCGAATTTTTGTTAGGCCTTCTAAGCCCGGAACCTGATGGTACTACTCCGCGGGTATCCCTCAGTCTGAATTATGATATCACTGCTATCTTTATCCAGGCTCCAGAAGTGAAAAACCGGTCTTCGTGTCTCTGACCCGCGTTGCCTTCGCCCCAAGAATCTCATACAGGATGACCTCTCCCACCAGCCAGGTCTCAACGCCGGGTCTTAAGCATCCGCTCATAGTATGCCCCGACCGACCCAGCGCAGCGTGTATGTGTAGTACCGGTTTTCCGTTCTCATCGGGGGCAAGTATGCCCACCCCTAACACCTCGTGTGCTTCGTCAACAGGCAGGAACATGGGCTGCGGGGGCATCTCACGTGAGCACCGCGGACCAACAACGATTTCGCCGCCTCCGATACCGCCGACCAGAACGGCTTGCCCTACCGATACCCCGTTCTTTTCAGCAAAACGCTCGATGCACTCGGGTACCACATCCCCGTCCTCCAGCCTAATCACAAAGACCCTGCCCAGCTTTCCCTGAACGGACTTCATCGTAAATCTCCTCGCTTTCAACCGGTAGATAAAACTCTAGTTGAGCTCTATGGTTTTGTCAAGGCTACCAGCTGCCGGGCAAATCGAGCAATGGCCTTAACTCAACATCGTATTGACACACTTCTTTTTCCAGAGGTATCAAGGCCGCCGGTTCGATTTGCAACAGGAGCAACTCCTCCTTGACGATAGGGGCTAACCGGGGTGGGAGCGGGGTTGATTATTACCGACTGCCTCGTTGCACTGAGCTTTATTTATTGTCGGCGCTTCTAAGGATAGAAAATACCATCGCCTCTTCAATTAAATAATAATATTTGCAGCATGATTGATATCTAATAACCTATTTTAGAAGCCAAACTACAAGGCTACTTATACTCATCTAATTCCGATATCATTACAAACAGAAAGAATCAAAATAGACCTGTTACCTTACCTGTCTTAACGTTGACATCAACCCTTCGGAAAGCTGGATTAGATGAAGTTCCAGGCATAAGGCTGATATTACCAGCAACCGGACAAAGAAATCTAGCTCCGGAGTAAATCAGCACGTCTCTTATTGGCAATACCCATCCTTTGGGAACACCTTTTAGTGTTGAGTCATGAGATAAGGAAAGATGAGTTTTGACC
This sequence comes from Dehalococcoidales bacterium, assembly GCA_028716225.1. Taxonomy (NCBI): domain Bacteria; kingdom Bacillati; phylum Chloroflexota; class Dehalococcoidia; order Dehalococcoidales; species Dehalococcoidales bacterium. The sequence continues at coordinate 192,899 of JAQUQE010000003.1, forward strand.
ATTACTGTCATATAATCGTCGTATTTTGTGTCTGACTCAAATCGCCTAGCTTTGGCTTCCGCTTCTAAAGACCATACTACACCTTCAGCCCCATAGACTATTCGTGCGACTCGATCGACACGCTGGCGAAGTTTCATATCCATAGGATATAGAAACTTAAAATTAGTTTCTTCATTGCAGGCATCAACTACAGCATCAGCAAGTTCAAGTGCCCCCTCGCCACCATGTGCC